>CALFWJ010000064.1 GCA_937928525.1 uncultured Alphaproteobacteria bacterium
TGCCGCACACCGCCAAGTGGTGGTAGATGTGCGTATTGTTGCCCTCATCCGCGACAAAACTTCAGACCGTGGCGCCGACCTTAACGTTAATTCAACTCCAGGGAGCCTACTCTCTACTATTGGCTTCAATGCTGCCAACCAAGTTACTCAGGCAGGCCTATCAGGTGGGTTCTTTACCCTCACCAACGCCAATAGCGACTTTAACTTTATTATGCAGTCTCTTTCAACACTGGGCGATGTTTATACCATCTCTACCCCAAGTATGATTGCCCGTAATAACCAAATTTCACGTATTTCAGTTACCCGCCAACTTGGCTTCGCTGAAACAGAAGTAGAGCAAAACACAACCAGCAGTGGTGACGTGGTTATTGGCTCGCGCCAAGACCGTGCGCGCTTTAAAAACTCTGGTACGGTTATGAGCGCCCTACCCTTTATTGGTAAAAGCAAAGTGCAAATGCGCTTCCGCCTTTCAGTCGCCTCACAAAGCGGTGAAACAACTATTAGCACCACCGTCGGTAACAACGATACCGTTACGAACGTGGTACCAGAACTGGCTAACAACGTCATCGACCAAGATATGGTCCTAGAGTACGGCCGCGTGTACGCCATTGGCGGTCTGGTTGAAACCAGCACCAACATCCAAGAAAGCTATAACCCAACCCTCAAAGAAATCCCTGGTCTCAGCGAAATCTTCCAACGCGCCCGCAACCGCCAACAAGACACCGAGTTCTTAGTTCTGGTTAAAGTCAGCCGCGCTTAATGGGTTGGATATTTTATGCTGGCATTGCCATGGCAGGATTAACTTTATACCCAATTGCATCTCGTATCTCTGATGGTAAAATTAGTGTGAGTCTTGCGGCTATTCTTGTCTCTGTGTTTGCAGCCATTATTTTAACCGCTCACCTTCTCATTAACCGACAACTTGGCCACGCAGAAGAGCTTTCTTATACCAAAGAAGGCTTGCTTTGTGCCTTGGCGATGGGCGTTGCTG
The DNA here is from genome assembly GCA_937928525.1 of uncultured Alphaproteobacteria bacterium. Lineage (GTDB taxonomy): Bacteria > Pseudomonadota > Alphaproteobacteria > UBA2136 > UBA6156 > CALFWJ01. The sequence continues at coordinate 992 of CALFWJ010000064.1, forward strand.
CCGCTATGATTGACTATGGCTATTTAGCTGCCTTTTCCAAAGGTGCAACCGCTAGCGTTCTCTCACCCGCGATGACCATTGGCTCACTGGCCTTAGTTATTCTCTTCAGCTATTTTATCTTCAAAGAAGCGCTAGATTTTTATAAAGTAGCCGGTATTTTACTTGGATTTACCAGCGTTATTCTACTTACGCGCTAATTACCCACGCCGTACTTTAGCCTTCAACTCATTTACAAACGAGATAACCTTCGCCGTCACTTCATATAATTCAACCGGAATTTCCTGTTCAATCTCAACTTCAGCATAAAGCTGGCGCGCCAACGGCGGGTCTTCATACAGTGGTACATCGTGCTCACTGGCTAATTCACGTATGCGCAGCGCCATAAAATCTTGCCCCTTGGCAATCACTGTTGGTGCATTATCACCCTCATTGGGTCTATACCGTAGCGCTACCGCATAGTGGGTTGGGTTGGTAATAACAACGTCACTTTCAGGCACCGACTGCATCATGCGTGACCGTGCACGCTCCATCCGTATTTGCCGCTGACGGTTTTTAACATGTGGATCCCCTTCACTATCTTTAGTTTCGTCTTTTAAATCTTTACGGCTCATCATATTTTGCTGCGTAAATTGATACTTCTGAAATAAAAAATCTGAAATCGCCAAGACCACCATAACGGCAATCGAGGCAATTAATAGCTCCAACACAATTTTATACGTAAATTTAATCATCAACCACACATCAACATCGGCCAGTAGCACAAACTCAACACGGTGGACGTACATCACCACCCCCATAATAGCGCCTAAAATAACCAGCTTTAAAATTGATTTTAAAAACTCCGCCAACGACTGCATCGAGAACATACGCTTCAACCCCTGCAAAAGCGATATCCGCGAAAGTTTAGGCGCCGCAGCCTTAAAACTGAGTAACGGCCCCGTCTGAATAAATCCACCAAACCAAGCAAATAACATCAATATGCCAAACATAGGTAAAATTGCAATAATGGCCTTTTCAATACTGTACTGAAAAACGCCCCCCACAGCGCCCGGGGTATCCCCTAAGTTTTTGCTCATTTCAGTTAAAGATGCTTGGTATAAATCCCCTAACTGTACCAATTGCCAAGGCAGTACAATTACAATTGCTAGCGTCATAGCGCCCAGCATAAATAAATTATTCACTTCCTTAGATTTCGGAACATTCCCCTCCTCCCGTAGCTTCATCAGCTTTTTCTCGGTGGGTTCTTCCGTCTTAGAAGACTGATCTTCATCGTCAGCCATTATGTTTAGTTCTCTGCTTCAATCTTGGCAATCTCTACGGCAACTCGTAAGTCAATTTCATCCGCAATTTCCTGCTGAGCCGATGTCAACGCATCATATCCATCAGATTGAGCTTCAAGCGCACGCTTCAACTTCATAACGGCGTCAGTGGGGTTACCCGTTAAAATGTCTTGTTCTAACTCTTCTAAAGCATCAAGCATATACGCGCTGCGGGCTTCTGGTTCGGTCGGAATATTTGCGTATGGATTTTTTGTTTCTTCTTCAACCAACACACCAGGGCTACCCAGCGTGGGTGATAGCGTTTCTATTTCATCATTGTTACTGGCTTGGTTTAATAAGCTGGCAAAGGCGGCGCCACTGGCCGCAGAAGCGCCAGTTTTCTTCTTCTTATCAACTTTTGGCGTGCCAACGTTGGTGTTTACTTTAATATCCATACCTTAACCTTACATCCTTTTCACGTATCAGTGCAATTGTTTTGCCAACCTTAAGCTTTAATCATGTGCTTATTGCCGTGTCACCTCAACATCAAACACGGTTGCATGTTCGCGCAATTTAACGCCAAACACCCCAAGCATCACAACCAAACTAATGGCAAACATAAATAAACCTAGGGTTACTGTCACAGGCAGTGCCACAAAAAAGACCTGTAACTGCGGGATAAGGCGGTTAAACACCCCAAGCACCACATATCCCAAAAAGCCCGTTACCATTACAGGGCCAGAAATCTGAACACCAACCCTAAACACATCCTCTACTGTTTGCACAATAACCGCTACCGTTGGCTCTAGGGCTGGTAAACTCCCTGCAGGAAATGTTTTATAACTTTCCAATACACCTAATAGCAGCACATGATGAAAATTTGATATAAAGAACAAAGCCCCTGCCGCAATCATCATGTATAACGTAGGCGCGGTTGTGTTGGCACCCCCAATAGGGTCAAACAAGGTTGCCGCCTGAAATCCAGACATATAGGCCACTAATTCCCCCGCTACACTTAAAGCACCCATAAATAGCCGTGCCGTAATCGATAAGCAAATGCCCATCACAATTTCAGCGAAAATAAAATAAATCATCAAGCCAGTTTGGTCGGGCAATGGTGGCATATCTTCTGCCAATAACGGGAACATAATGGCACTAATGGTAAATGCCACAATCAAGCGGGTACGGGTATTAATTGAACTATCAGAGAACCCCGGTGCGGTTAAAATCATCGCTCCCATTCTAAAAAAGATAAGCAAAAACGGAAAAACATAAAAACTCGCTAAATCAGGCATATCTTATCCCTGACCAGATGCCCGAATAAGCACAAACAAATTATCGGTAAAGCTCGATAACCATACAGCCATTGGTGGCAATAAAAAGATAAGCGCAATAAACACAATTAAAATTTTAGGCACAAAAGTCAAAGTCACCTCCTGAATAGAAGTCAGCGCCTGAAACAGCGCAATCACAAGCCCTACCACCAAAGCAATGGTCATAATAGGCCCTGTCACCCATAACAGCGTCGTAATACCACTGCGGGCTAAAGCGTAAACATCATCAGGCGTCATTTTTGTTTTATTTTTCCATCTCTTCATAAATATGTTTAGCAAGAGGAAAAATTGAATTTAGTTTTCTTACAAGAGAGGGCGTGTAGGCTAAAACCTACATAACCAAACGCCGTAAGGAGCATAAATTCAATTTTAACCTTACTAAATTGGCATCCTTAGTATTTCTTGATAAGCTTCAACAGCTCTATCTCTCACCGTCACCATGGTTTGCAAAGTTAATTCCGCACGGCCAACGGCACTAATCACTTCTTGCAGCGGCACATCGCCGCCTTCTGCTAGCTCGCGCGATAAATTTGCGGCATTCACCTGATCCGCCGAAACACCTTGGGCAGCAGTCTTTACTAAATCAGCAAAACCAGACCCACGGTTGGTTGCGTTTTCGCTGCCAATATCTTTAATGGGGGCAATTGGGGCAAATCCTTGAACATCCATGGCATTTAATTTCTTATTATTAACGCCTTCAATATTGCACAAACTGATGCAGCAACGCAACACCCTATCTGCACAAACTTTAAGCAAACAAGCGCATGATTTGACGCTAAGCCAACGTGTCTGTCAGATTAGAAGACAGATTATAAAAGAGAGAAGAAAAGCATAACCCCCATGCGCCCCTATTTCACCACCGCGTGTTTATTTTTACTGACTTCAGCTGCCAATGCAGCCCTGCCCCCTATTACAGTTGAGCGTACAATCGAACTTAACAAAGGCGAAACCCTCTCAGGTGCTCTTAGCCGCGCAGGTATTTCAATGCAAGAAGCCCACAACTTCATTGTCCCCCTGCGCAAAAAAGTAAACATGGCACGCTTTCAGCCGGGGCAAAAAATCGATATTTCCTACACCGAAGCCACAGCCCGCAAAGTTGGCAAAATTAACAGCATTGCCTTCCACACCAGCGGCGACAAAACAGCCAAAGCCACCCGCAACGGCAATAAAATTATTGCCCAACTCAAAAAACGCCCCCTGACTAACGTTAAAAGTGTTGCTGTAGGCCAAATTAATGGCTCGCTTTACTTATCAGCTAAACGCGCAGGCCTTCCTGCCGCGCTTGTGCCAAGCTTTGCTAACCTCTTCGCCTACGAACTTGACTTCACGCGCGATATTCAACCTGGCAACACCTTTAAAGTTGTGTTTGAAGAAATCCAAGACGAAAATGGCGAATACCTTCGCACAGGCAACATCCTCGCCGCAGAGCTTACAGCACGCGGCAAAACCCGCACCGCATACCGCTATAAAAACAACGGTCTTGTCGACTACTACGACGCTAAAGGCCGCACAAAAAAGAAACTCCTTCTCCGTACCCCGCTCGAATTCTCGCGCATCAGCAGCCACTTTAACCCCAACCGCAAACACCCTGTTTTAGGCTACACCCGCGCCCACCGTGGCACCGACTTTGCGGCTCCGCGTGGTACCCCCATTAAAGCCAGCGGTAGCGGAAAAATAACCTATGCAGGCCGCAAAGGTAGCTTTGGTAACTACATCCGCATTAAACACAACAAAACCTACCAAACGGCTTACGCCCACCTGCAAAAGCTTGCCCGCGGTATTCGTAAAAATAAATATGTTAAACAAGGACAAGTTATTGGTTATGTTGGTACCACAGGCCGCTCTACTGGCCCGCACCTTCACTACGAAGTACTTAAGTACGGCAAACAAGTTAACGCTATGTCCACCAAACTCCCCACCGCCAATCCGCTTCCCCGTCGTGACCAAATCAAGTTCAAGCGTATGGTAGCCGAATATCAAGGCAAGTGGGATAAAGCCACCCATCTGGCTAGCTTAAAATAAAAAAAGAGGAGCTCAATAGCTCCTCCTTTTTTATGACTCATCATAAATTAAATCCATTTCTTTCTCATACTGAATCGAAAAATATGTACATACACCCGCAAGAATAAGAGTTATTAACGCAGCTAACCCACCGCTATAATACAGTGCATACATATTCAAAGGCAGAGCAATTAAAAGAAATAATCCTGCTTTATAAAAAAGTTTTTTAATTGCTTTTTCTT
>CALFWJ010000065.1 GCA_937928525.1 uncultured Alphaproteobacteria bacterium
TTAATTGCTGTTGAGCAAGAGATGCTACATCTGCTAGTAAAGCTTCTGCACGGTTTACGCCCGCCTGAGCAGAACGCAATTTGGGCGCTTGATTTTGCTTTGACCATAACGGAATAGATAGTCCGAACTGAGCCGATACAAAATCCCCACCATCAAAGCTGCCCGAGTTATCTCGCTGCGCATACGTAGCGCCAACTTGGTAATTTGGCTTGAAGGCTGACTCTGCGCCCGTTACATTCGCGTTGGCAACATGCACATCCTTTTCAGCTAGTTTAATGGGGTAAATATTAAAGGCATTGGGCCATGGGATTATTGTGGGCTTTGGAAATTCAGTGGCATTGCTCTGCCCTACTAAGCGCACAAGTTCAGCGTTAAATTGGGACGCTTCAGCATCAAGAGTGGCTAGTTTTGCTTCTGTTTGAGCAATTTCTGCATTTACACGGCTATGTTCATCTAAAGCGCTTTTGCCTGCTTGTAAACGTCCGTTCCAAAAGGCTGCTTCTTGCTGTAGGAGTTTCAAATCTTCTTTGATGAGCCCTTTTTGTATGGCTATGCGTTTCTGTTCAGCCAAGGCAGTGTTTAATGCGGCAATGAGTTTTTGATGCGTGTAAGCAACGGCAATTTGGGCTTTAGTCGTCAAATGTTGTTTAGCGGCAGATGAGGCTGCTCTGGCGCTGCTGTTTGGAATTTTTTGGGTAAAGCCGATAGATTTGCTCGTCATAGCAAAACGGTCAAATCCACCCTTACCATCAGCAGGGAGATTATTAAGGCCTAACATCAGCATAGGGTCTGGCAATCCAGCAGCACCATTCGCAGCTTCACGTTGTTCAATCACCTGTTGGCGCACTGCTTCTAGCGCAGGGTGCTGTTCTAGCTTAGCGAGTAGCAATTCATAGCTTGTTTCGGCATAAGCTACCGAAGCGCTAAAAATTACGATTGTTATTAAAAATTGTTTCCACATATCATTCACTTCTTGTTGTTGGGGCAAAACCCAAGGAAGCCTTAGTAAAGGCCATTAAATCAAGAAGGGAAGTTAGACGCGGAAGCGGTTGGTGGTGAGAATAAGAGAAATTGAGGGCGCACGCATATTGCTATACTGCGGTGGTGCACGTGGCGTAGCAGTAGACAACAACGTTGTGTTGGTCAGGCTGGCTGGCAAAAGAGCGATTGGTGAACAATCAGCTTTTACCAATTTCGTAAATGTCGTGTTATCCGCAGCTGTGATTTTATCAATATCCAAACAGTCTGCCATGACCATTAAGTCGTTACAGGGCTCAGCTTGAACAGTAGCCTTGTGGCTTGGGCAAGGCTCAGAAGAGTCACCCATTACCATCATTTGAACTTCAGCAGTTGGTTGCTGAGGCATATCCATCATATGCATATTGCACGGCATAGCCTGCGCTAACACTGGCATAACCAGCAGCGCAACCGTAAAAATAGCGTGCAAAATGTTTTTCATTACTTTTTCATTATGGGGATGAACGCAAATTAAATCAACAAGTTCATTTATTTTTGATGAGAAGTGGGTATATACTGAACTTGCAGGTTAAGAAACCTGTGGAGCTTTACAACTCCCAACGTAAGCGGTGTGATGCATCACCGTTACCAAAGTGCTGTCTTCGGTTTTGGCCGGAGGCAGTGTCTCTGTCCAAGGCTATGCCCAAACGGCACTGGCCGTTCTTACGTTCGGTTGTAAACCTCCGGCCACCTTATAGGTGGTCGAACTTTATGTAATTGAAAGAGAGAGGTTAAATTTATGAAATACTTAGCAGGGTTGGCGATAATCACTTTAACAGGATGCAGCCTTACATCCATGACCTTGCCAGTTAAGGGACTTATGGAAAACACATCTGAAACCTTCACAGGTCAAGCAACAGGCTACATGGACGGCAGTGGATCAATCAAGCTTATCTCTTCTAACGTGACTGTTTGTGATGGCAACTCGGTTTACGTATCTTCTCGGCGCGGCGAGGGGATTATCTACTGTGATGATGGGCGCTCTGGCCCCTTTGAATTTGTTTCTACAGGTAAGCGTGGCACGGGCTTTGGCACTTTAAATGGCCAAAAATTTGTTTTTACCTTTGGTAAACAACATCAAGCCAAGTAACTATGAGTAAAGCTGATTTCTGGGAAACAGTCTTTTGGCATGAAGCAAAAAGATTTCTTCTTATTTACTTTATTCTTCTGGTTACTGCCCCACTTGTATCTCGCTGGAGTTTTCAAGAAGATATTGGATTTCTTCAGAGCGTGATGTGGATGTACGTCGGGGGAGCGTTTCTTTTTATAAGTGTTGGAGCAGGTGAAGCTTTAAAAATGGTAATTGGTATAAAAAACAAAGATGCATGCACTCGAGACTCCCTAGCTTTGTCTCAAGAGTTTCTAGCGCGCATTATATTTCCTATTGCTTATGGATTTTTAATTGCTTATGTCGCTAACGTTTAACCGAGTCACTTCTTTTCGTTTCCTAGCATTTTCAAGAATCTGATTAACCTTAAAGGCAATTTGATCTGGGCTCATTTCTGCAAGTAAAGAAGCGCTCTGTTTGATGTTATGTGTTATTTGATTACCATAGCGTTTAGGCGCAAGCTTACTGAGGTACCACTTACGGACATCGCAGCGTAATCTACTGCGCTGTACATTCTCGTTGAGAAATATCCACTCTGTTGAGCCGTCCTTGAGGCGACGCTCTACCCAGTCACCAGAGAGATCATCAGCTATCTCTAACATCTCTTCTGCCATAGCATCTAAACCAAGGTCTCGCGCGCGCATGTACTGGGTACCAAAAGCCGCTTCTCGCACCGCTGCCTTCCTTACTGCGGCTGAGGTGACAGGAATATCAACATCCCTGCAAATAGACCGTAAGGAGCGTCCTGACATTAAGCGATCTAGAATTAACTCTTTAATTTGGAGGGTTAGTTTATTCTTGCTCACGCGCCACTTTTCCTTTCTTCGCTCACAAGGAGCAATTAACCCTATTTAACCAACTCAACCTGCCAAGCAATAGCGGCTCGCGTACCTTCCGCTTTCACAAGGCGTAAGTTATTAACAATTCTTTGTGAATGGCGTTTAAGCCAGCAGCCAAGGCGCTGTCGGTCAATTCCTGCTTTATCTCCTGCGATATCTTGAAAAATTTCGTACAACACATCAGCACCTTCTTTTTGAG
>CALFWJ010000066.1 GCA_937928525.1 uncultured Alphaproteobacteria bacterium
GGACTAAAGCTTTTTGAAATTTCATGAAGATATTCTTTTTTTATTCAAAATAATTAAAATTAGAATACCTCAAAACAGAGATTACGACAAAATAAAAGAAGGCCTGACGGCCTTCTTTATAGTTTTATTACCTTGATTGGCGCTCGGCATCATATAAACTTACAACTTGTTTTACGCCTTCACTTCTGACGGTGTGGGTAGGGTCATAATTTACATGCGCAATTAGGCCTTGCCTTGCCATATGACATGGTTTGTTAATCTCCATATCATATTGGTGTTTGAACATATCTAAGAGGTGCTCTAGGCCTGAAACTTCTTGCTGATATGTGCCATCTGGTTGGCGACGCATCGGCAAATCGTTCTGGGTTAAATCGCCATTGATGAACATGTAGCTACCTTCGCCTAAGCGGGTCATAATCATGTGCATTTGGCTTACAGAAACGTTTTGAGATTCATCTATAATAACGGCTGCATCGCGCAGTGTACGGCCGCGTAAGTGACCTACAGAAAGCATTTCAACACTGTCTTTAGAAAGTTTTTGCTCGGACAGTGCATCGTAGATTGGTGCATTAAACGGGTCTACTTTATCTTCTAATTCGCCAGGCAAAAATCCAAGATTTTCGCCCGCTGTGACGGCTGGTCGGGCAATATATGTGTGGTTAACGATATGCTCGCGCATAAGAAATGCTGCAGCCATAACACTAGCGTAAGTGCGGCCTGAACCAGCTGAACCAGTTGCAATAGTATAATTGTTTTGTAGATTAAGCATTGTGCGAAGATGAAGTTCTTGACTTGGGCTTTGCGCTAAGTCAAGAACGGTATCTGCATTTTTTTGCGCGGATTTTATAGCTTGCTGTTTAAGTTCAGCTGCTGGAATGATGGGGGTGATGTTATTAGGTTGTTTTTTTGCGGTCATGGGTGCTCCTTTGACGCGGGGTGTATGAAAAAAGGAAAGAATTAAGGGTGGGGCTTGGTTAGTGGGGAGAGTATGCACAATTTTGTGTGCAATTGCGAGAAAAAACGGTCAATTTTGGTTATTTTTATATATTTTTAAGTCAAAAAAAGCCGATTTTTTGGTCAAGGATGCCCAAGCGTGCACAATAAGGGGCAATTTTAAAGAATTTTGGCCAAAAAGAGGCCCCCAGCAGCATGATGCTGTGGGGGTTCTTTTTTTCGTGCGGGTTAGCTATCGCACAACTCCTTACGGAGTCTTAATTCACCTCCTTTCCTTGAGAAAGATTTCGATTTGAGGAACAAAGCCTCCGCGACGTAAAGTTGCGGGTTGATTGTTTCATTTGACTAATCCTTTCAAGGACGGTTGCGGGTAGGGTGAGAGGTTAGGCGGCCTGCTGTTGGAGCAGATCCGCATTTTCTTGGCACCATTGCTGGTAGAAGGCTGCGCCGCGTTGTTGGCGACGTTCTTCGGCATTTAAGAGCACAAAGTTTTTGTGTTCTTTAGGTGTTTGAGTGTGCACGTTGCCTTGTTTATAAGGCGTAATGCCCATTTTGCGGCGTGCGCGGCCTTCGGTAGTGGCTTCAGTGACTGCTTTGCCTTTTTGTTTTACCGGTGGCGTATTTTGCACGCGTTCTGGTAAGACTGTTATTGGCTCTAGCATTGGGTTTTCAGGTTCTATAACTGAAAGGCCTGACTGAAGTGGGCGCGGTTTAATGGTTTTGGTTTTAAAGCGAATAACTTTACCTGCAGCAATTTCTTCTGCACGACGTAGTTTTCCGTTTATATCCATAATTAAACCGTTAGATTTAGCTTGATGTGATTTAGCTTCAGATTGCTCTGTTGCTATACCTACTTCATACACCCAAACCCATTTCGCAATGACTTTTTCGCGTTTTACGGTGCTTCCAGGTTTCGCAAATTTTTTGACTGTTACAAAAGTTTTACGTTTTACAGCAATGGCGGTTTGCATTTCTTCTTCTGATATTACATCAGTCTTAGAAATACAGTTAGGTTGCGCCATTTTGGGTTTTATAATCTTAGCTGCTTTGGCTGCCAGAACTTTTTCACGCTCACGCGCTCGGATTTCTGGGAAGCCTTCAGTACGCCACCAATGAATATAAGCATTACGCTCACCGCCATTAAACGGGTTATAATCAGCTTTGACATCACTTAACCAACTTTGAACCTTGCTTAAATTGCTTTTTACGGCAGAAATATAAGCACGTTGTTCTTTGTTGGGTTTAGCAATAGCTTGACCATCGGCTAAGATATTTTTAAGTTTTACCAAGAAGGCGATGAGTGCTTCATCGCTTTTTTTACGTTCGGCTTGCGCCCAACTATTGAGGTTTCGGCGCGCGACGTTAAGCCGTTGCGACGATAGCCAGAAGGATTTGCGATTACGCTTACCACCGCGGCGGGCAATGTTTTCTTTTTTAGGTTGTGGCGTTGGCGCCGTGCCTGAGGAAACATATGCTGGTCGTTTTGGTTGTTGGGCGAAATCTTTTAACAAAGGTACGGTGTAGGCTGCATCTTCGTGTTGGCCAATTATTTGGTAGAGCTGCATAAGCAGGGTCCATACTTGGCTGACTTCTAGGCCTGAGTTAAGTTGCCAATTACCGGTTGCTAGGCCGCTGGCATGAGAGGGACGTAGAGAAGAAAGCTCTTTACGCATATAATTTTGGAACTTTTTACGTACGGTGGCTCGGTTCCCTTGGGGGAGGTAGTGCGCGCCGTAGCGTTTAAAGGGTTTCATCCATCCGAGCATTTGAGCAGTAATAGCTGAGTGTAAATCTTCAGCGTTGAATTTTTGAAAGACAGTTACTGGTGAAAGGATAGTTGTTGTGTTGTTTTGCAAACGAATCTCCATGGGGTTTGCGTGACAGGGGTGTCTGAACGAGTCGCTCAAACGGTTAGATAAGATATGTCATTCAGTTTTGAATTACACATATTATGTACAAATATTTGAGCTTTGTGTCAATTAAATTTGTATTCTTTTTGTTTTTGTGCTGAAAAAAGAATCAGTTACAGAACGTATCAATGGTTTAGCGTGTAGGGATAATCCAGTTGAGTTTTGCGAGCCCCTGTTGCTGATAGGCCGCATCGACGGTGTTTGTGAGCAAACTGGTAACGGTGAGGGGGCCAACGCCGCCTGGTACTGGTGTGAGGGCGGCAGCTATATTGATGACATCTGGGTTGATGTCGCCAGTTATGGTGTTGTCTGGCATGCGGGTGATGCCGACATCGATTAATGTTGCGCCTGTTTGGATATGCGTTTTATTGATGAGATGCTGTTGGCCAGTGGCGCTGATGATGAGAGTGGCTTGTTTAAGCGCGGCTTGTTTTTCTGCTTCTGGGCTGCTGCTGTTAAAGGTTTGAACATTTGCGCCCGCTTGTTTGAGGAGGATTGCTGTGGGGGCACCGACGAGGGCGGACTCGCCAAGGACAACGGTTAGTTGGTTGGTTATGGGTGTTTCTGCCCACGTGAGAATGCGCATAATGGCGAGGGGGGTTGCGGGGGTAATGTGCGGGCTGGTGCCTATTTGTAGCGCGGTTTGATTGGCTGTGGTGAGGCCGTCGACGTCTTTTTTTGAGGTGATGGTGTTTAGGGCATTGGCTTGATTAAGATGTTCGGGGAGGGGTAGTTGGAGCAGAATGCCCGTGGCGGTTGTATCTTGGTTTAGGGTTTGAATGAAGTTGGTGAGGTTGGTTTCTTGTGTGTCTTCGGGTAGGTGATGCACTGTGCAGGCAATGCTTGCGGTGAGGGCTTGTTGTTGCTTATGTTGAACATAGATTTGGCTGGCAGGGTTTTTGCCTACCAAAATAACGTGCAAGTGCGGCGGTGTGGTGAGCTGAAGAAGGGCGCTTTTGAGCTGCTCCATGAGGTTTTCTTGTAATGGTTTTGTGCGTAAAATTTGAGTCATAGTTTGTTATAGTCTTGCCGTTAGAGTGGTGTCAATGTATGGTGTTAAAAAGAATTAAAAATAAGCACTATGCAAGATAAATCAGATATTTGTATTATTGGTGGAGGGGTTGTAGGCATGTTTACGGCCCTATTGCTTGCGCGTGCGGGTAAAACTGTGTGTGTGATTGATAAAACTTTTGCGGCTTCTTCGCGCTATAATATTGGTGAGGTATCGCCTTCTGCTGGGGATGAAGTTTTAAATCCATTATTGAAATTGAGCCAAAAAATTTGGACCGAAACGCATGGTATAAAAGAAGATGAAGCTTTGGGTGTTGCGTTACGGGGTCGGTTAGAGTTTACGATGCATAATGGAATTGTGCCTATTTTTCAGGAAGAAGTTAAATCTGAGAATGATACTGGTATTCCGACGACGTGTTTGGATTATGATCAGCTTAAAGAACATTTAGGGAATATAAATATTAGCCCTGATATTAAAGCGGCTAAATATATCCCCGAAGAGCCTGTGATTGCGACAAAAACAGCTTTAATAAAGCTTAAGGCGGCTGTTGTACGCGCTGGTGTTAAAATTTGGGGAAGTGATGAGGTTGATTCATTCTTGTTTGGGGATGGTGACGACGCTGATAAAATTATTGGTGTAAAAACTGTTATGGGTGATGAATGTATTGCTGAAGAAACCATTATTACAGCGGGTGTACATGTTGGTAAATTACTGAAAAAACTTGATCTTAATATGCCGATTAGGCCAGCACGTTGCCATATTTTACATGTGACGCCCAACGATAAAGTACCAAGTGAATTAATGACCTTACGGTCTCGGTATGGGCATATTTATATGAAAACAAACCGCCATGGGCGCATGATGCTGACGTATGATGGTATTGCTGACTCGAATCAGGCGACTTATACAATTTCGCCGAATGTTGCTACATCTATGTGGTTACAAGCTGAAGCTGCGCGTATGTTACCGCCACTTGCTAATGCTCAGGTGAAAGAGCAAACAACTGTATTGTTATCGGTGACGCCTGATTATCTGCCGTGCATTGGTAAGGTGCCCAAGTACAAAAACTTAAGCGTGGGTATTGGCATGGGCGGCCGCAGCTTTGCTTTGTCGGGCGGTGTTGCTCTGTGTTTAACAGATATAATTATGAAGGGTGAAGCTGAGTTAGATTTGTCTGTGTTTAACCCTGGTCGGTTTGATAGTGGTGATTGGAAAAAGGCGCGACTACCTAGTAATTTAGTGAATGTATCGGAATTGGTACCACCGCCGCCAGCGACCATTAAAATGGTTGAGAAACACATTGAAACAAGCCAAGTTGAAACGCATTTTGAAATGGGCTCTGATGCTGATCAACCCGTAAAAGATATTAATATAACGGGTGATAAAACTGTTGAGGGGCTTGATAAAGATATTAATATGACGGGTGACAAAGCCATTGAAGGGCTTGATAAAGATATTAATATAACGGGTGACAAAGCTATTGAAGGGCTTGATAAAGATATTAATATGACAGGTGACAAAGCCGTTGAAGGGCTTGATAAAGATATTAATATGACGGGTGATAAAGCCATTGAGGGCTTAGAAAAAGAGATTGTGGAGGTAGAAGAGCCTGAATATACAGTGCCTGGCGCCATTGGATTTAAAGAAAAGAAAAAGACAAGTATAGGTAAATTAGGGGCGTAGCTTTTAAGAGTTATAGGCGTTTGTTTTGCGCTAAATCGTCGAGTTCATTTTGTTGCTTTTTGAGGTAAGTTTGGCGAGCTTCTTGTTGTTGGCGCTCGAGGAGAATTTCGTAGCGTTTTTTCTCGGCGAATTGGGCGCGTATTTTATTGTTTAACTCTACTATTTCTTGGGTAAGCTTTTCTTGCTTTTTAAGACATTCTTTTATTTTAACATCTTGGTTGTAGGTAAAATTAAGCGCAATAGCGAGCTGATTTGGATCGTCAGCTTTTTGTGCGTCGGTGAAAGCTGATTTTGCCTCTTGTTTGTGAGTCTGAATTGTTGCCGTTAAATTTGCATGTTTGGTTTGGCGAGTGCTGATATCTTTTTGCAGACTTTCTAGCGTTTGTTCGCACTGTTTAATAAGAGTGGGGAGGGTGGCCATAATGATTTAAATTAAGCTTTAACAATAGATTGAAGTTGAGTAAAGCCTGTGGCGAGGTCGCTTGTTTCGTCTGGGTGTTGTTTTAAGAAGGTTTCGAGTGCGGGCATTTTGGCTAGGGCTGTGTCTACCGCTGGGTTGCTCCCTTTATTGTAGGCGCCTAGGCGAATAAGTTCTTCCATGTCTGTATAGTCTGAGAGGAGTTGACGGGCTTGGATAACGGTTTGGTGTTCTTCTGGGGTTAAACATTTAGGCACCATCCGACTGACAGATTTAAGGACGTCGACACTGGGGAAGTGGTTGCGCTCGGCCAGTTTGCGGGTGAGAAGGATGTGGCCATCTAGGATACCGCGCACGGCATCGGCTACGGGCTCTTCCATGTCTCCTCCTTCAACTAAAATAGTGAAAATGGCAGAGATAAAACCTTGGCCAAGACCTGGGCCTGCACGCTCCATGAGTTTGGGAAGCTCGGCGAAGACGGAAGGTGTGAAGCCGCGAGTTGTTGGAGGTTCGCCCGCTGATAAGCCAATTTCCCGCTGGGCGAGGGCGAAGCGAGTGACGCTGTCCATCATCATCATAACTTTAAAGCCGCAGTCGCGGAAGTATTCTGCGACGCTGAGAGTCATGTAGGCGGCTTGGCGGCGCATGAGGGGCGGCTCGTCGGAGGTGGCGACAATAACCACGGTTTTGTGCATGCCAGCTTCGCCGAGTTGTTCATCGATGAATTCGCGGACTTCGCGGCCCCGCTCGCCAATGAGGCCGATAACGGTAACATCGGCCGTGACGTTTTTGGCAATCATACTCATGAGAACACTTTTACCTACGCCTGAACCTGCAAAAATACCCATTCGTTGACCTTCACACAGCGGCACAAAGGTATTGAGGCTACGTACGCCAAGATTCATTTTTGGTCCAACGCTTTGGCGCTGGCCTGCGGGCGGCGGTGAGGCTTTAATGGGGCGTTCTTCGCCGCCCAAATCAGCGAGGGGGCCTTTCCCGTCGATGGGTTCCCCAAGGGCATTGATAACGCGCCCCATATAGCTGTTGTTAATGAGAACTGTTGATTTGGCTGAAGTGAGGGTAACGCGACAGCCGGGGCCAATACCCTCTACGCCGCCAAAGGGCATGAGCAGTGTTTGGCCATCACTGTAGCCGACAACTTCTGCGAGGCGTTCGGTACGATTAACATCTTCCACGCGGCAGCGGCTGCCCATGGCGGCGCCTGTGACGCCTTCGGCTAATATAGTGAGGCCGCTAATACCCACAACACGGCCGTAGGCATGACTTTCTGGCATGTGTTTGACGCGGTCGGTAAGATTTTTAAGGGTTATGCTCATGGGTTAGCTTGGTTTCCCCCAATGTGGGTTTTGCATTTCCATAATGCGGCTGGCAGTACGGAGGAAGGGGGCAGCGGCGTCGCCTTCTGGGCACAGGTTTTGCGGTGTTTCTGCGGCGCTACAGATAAAGCGGGTATTATTTTCGTAGAGGATATCGATGAGAGTGACAAAGCGGAGGGCTGCGTCGGCCTCTGCGCTGGAAAAGAGCGGAATACTTTCTAGCACGAGGGTGTGAATGGTCTTGGCGAGGGCGAGGTAGTCTTCGCGGCCCATGGCGGCGTCGCACAGATAGTTAAAGCTATACCAAGCAACGCCGCCCGCTAAACGTTTTGGAGTTAAATTTGGTGGGAGTATTACGGTTTTCTCGGTTGGATCTTTAGACATTAAAAATTTTTGTTCAAGGCATTTATCGGAGGTACCGTAATTATCGATGAAGCAATAGTTAGGCAGTGTTTTAATACCTTGGGTGCGGTAGTCTGGCCCTTGTGTGAGTTGAATGCTGTCCATGTTTTTTTCCATGGTAGCAATAAAAGGCTTAAATTGAGCGCGGTTAACGCCGCCTTGGAATAAGTCTGGGATGGCCCAGTTGCTGGTTGCAATAACAAGCACGTTGGCGGCAAAGAGTTTTTGAAACAGGCGGCCAAGCAGCATGGCATCGCCGATGTTGGTAATATAAAATTCGTCGAAACAGAGGACACGGGCTTCTTCGGCTATTTTTTGCGCAATTTTTGTGATGGGGTCGCCGTCTTTGCTAGTTTGGTTATGCATTTTAGCGTGCAGTTCTTCCATAAAGGCATGGAAGTGCACACGGCGGTACATAATGGTTAGGTTGTCGCAGAACATATGCATGAGCATGCTTTTTCCGCGGCCAACCGGGCCATGGATATAAACGCCTTTAAGGCCTTGGGCGCAGTTGTTGTTTAATGCTTTTTCTAGATTGTGGAGGTAGGTCACCGCTTGGGCTTGACCTGCATCGGGGGCATA
>CALFWJ010000067.1 GCA_937928525.1 uncultured Alphaproteobacteria bacterium
AGTTGAATGTGCTCGGGCATTTCTTCTTTTAACAGTTCGGGAAGGGCGGTGGCGAAGGCTTGTTCGGCTTCGTTTAGGATGGCGGGTTGGTATTGCTCGCCGGTGAAAATGTCTTCTAGCGGGAGGGGTTTTGTGAGGGCGAGGTGGGCGAGCATGCGCGCGCGGCCGGTGGGGGTGAGTTGTTTTTGGTTGAGGAGGTGGTCGAGCTTTTGTTGGCTGCGCAGAATGGCGTAAAGGTGGCTGGTGATGGCGGCTTTATCTTTGCTGCCGATGTAGCGGTTGTTTTTGAAGGTCTTTGCGACTAAACGGTCGGCGGGAGACTGAATTTCGGTCAGTTCGTCTAGGATTTGGATAACGGTTTGGAATTGGGCGGGGATTTGCATTTTTGGGAACCTAGTCTAAGCATTATTTATATTAGGTTCATAGGCTTAATTGGCGCATTTTGCAAATAATTTATATAAATATGCGCGAGGCCTTAAGTATTAACGAAGCCAGTATAGGGTGTGAATTGATTTGTGAAATAAATGGTGGACTCGATCGGGGTCGAACCGACGACCTCCTGCGTGCAAAGCAGGCGCTCTACCAACTGAGCTACGAGCCCGTAACCATTGCGCGGAAATTAACAAAGTTATTTAGGCTTGGCAATAGATTTTTTAGTGTTGGTGAATTTATTTTTGCTGGGCGGCCATTTGGTTAAGGGCGTCGATGCGGTTTTGGGTGTTGGGGTGGGTGGCGAAGAGATTGTCTCTTTTTGTGCCGCGCAAGGGATTGATGATAAACATATGCGCGGTGGCGGGATTGTTTTCGGCCCGTTGATTGGGAATTTGGTGCGCTGCATTGTGAATTTTTTTAAGGGCGCTGGCGAGGGCTTTGGGGTTACCGCAAATTTGCGCGCCGCGTTTGTCGGCTGAGTATTCTCGGGTGCGGGAGATGGCCATTTGTACCAACATGGCGGCAAAGGGGGCAAGCATGGCTGCGCCAATAGCAATAAGCGGGTTGGTGCGTTGGTTACCTCGGCCCGCAAATAAACTGAACTGACCGAGCATGCTGATGGCACCTGCGAGGGTTGCAGTGATGGACATGGTGAGGATGTCTCGGTTATCGATGTGGGCAAGCTCGTGGGCGATGACACCGCCTAGCTCTTCTGGTGTGAGTATTTTAACGATGCCACTGTTAAGGGCGACTGCCGCATTTTGGGGGTTACGACCCGTAGCGAAGGCGTTGGGTTGCTCGGATTCTATCACGTAGAGGGTGGGCATGGGCAAACCTGCGTTGGTGGCGAGTTTGGCGGTGAGGTCGTAAACGTCTCCGCCATCGATGGGGATGGCTTGATAGCGGCGCAATACGGCTTTGTCTGAGGTCCAGAAGGCCCAAAAGTTCGTGGTGATGGCGATGGCAAGCGCAATAAGGGCACCAGTAAAACCGCCAAGCATACCGCCGATAAGCATAAATAGGGCGGTCATGAAAGCTAGGAGAGCGGCGGTGCGGAGAATATTCATGGAAAGTATTTTAGCAGGAAAGTTGACGATGACAAGTTCTTCATGTACACATTTAATAGTTTTTGACACATCTGGAGTATTTATGATGAAAATTGAAAAAATTCAAAAATTTCCGTTGTTTATGCAAGGGTTTTTGATGGAATGGTATTATACATCTAGCTATTGGATCAGTCTTATTGATAAAGATGGCAAAGAAATGGCGGTTGCAAACAATGTTGTGATGCATAAAGATGAGTTTTTAAAATCTGCCTTTGAATTGCAATACACTTTAACCAAAGATGGTTGGGTGTTTGGAGAAGATAAAAAACCTGCGCCTGAGAATATTGCAACGTTCTTGGATGAAAAACTGGCGCAGATGCGTGAGAATGGATCTGATGAGAGCAGTTTTGTGACATCAGTTACTTTACATTAAAAAAGGCCCGCTGTTTATGCAGCGGGCCTTTTTTTGTATTGTTTTTTAGAGTGTGTAGAGCTGGACGGCTTTGTTCATCTCTTTTAACAGGGTTAAGTTTTGATTGATGATAATGTTTTTCTGGGCGGTACTGATGTTTTCGCCGTTTATGGCTGTTGCGATAGGCTGTTTAAAGTTTGACCAAATATTGCTGACTTTAGCGAGCTGAGCCGTTAGGGCCTCTGAGGTTGGAGCAAGGATGTTTTGCGCACGGTTACCATTTTGGAGATTTGCTAGAGTGGTGTTGAACAACGTGTAGGTTTTTTTCAATTCGCTCCGGAAGTGGTCAGGTTTATAATCACTGAGGATAAATAGAAATTCTTTACTCATTTTTTGGCTAAGCATGCGTTGACGACCTGCTAGGTTAATGGTGTTAGCAAGCTTGGGGCTAATGCCTGATTTTCCGGCTGATTTGGCAATAGATTGTACGGCAATGTTAGAGGTTTTTAAGAGTGGTAGGTTGAAAAAATCAGTAATGGCGACGTGGCCACGGTGAGCTTTTTTATGTTCTGAGACGTGTTGGTTGAGGATGGAAAAATTGCTCCAGATGGCGAGGACGTCCATGAGGTCTTTGAAGGCTTTTTGGTCAGTAACACGCGCAATTTTAAGTTTTTTGTTACCGCGCAAAATATCTTGGAAAGAATTCTCGAAGAGGGTTGTGGTTTTGGCAAGATTTTCTGCGTTAGTATTGGTGTTAATACCAAGGTGGACCATAAGAAGTTCTTTGCTCATTTTTTGCGTGAGCATGCGCTGGCGGCCAGCAATGTTAATGGTGGCTTTGAGCGTTGCTTCAGCCAACGCCGGTGTGATAAGCGAGAAACTGAGTGCGGTAGCAATGATAAATGACTTAAGGCGCATTTTTTAAGGCGTTCTTTTTATTTTTCATAATTATAGATGGGTCTTGCTGAAAAGTGTAATGCTTAAATAAAAACGCATAGGCGTATGTGGCATTAATATTTGTCGGATAAATGTACCTACAAAAAGGTAGGATTAGTGACGGGCCGTGACGAGGTAGTAGATGTCGTCGGTGGCGCCTTGTTGGTACTCGATGCGGAAGGTGCCTGCGTTGGGGGATTTGGTGGCGTCAAGTTGTTCGTCTAGTTTAGCAGCTACACTATCTTTCACTGCTGTAAGCTTGAGCCAGATGGCGCAGATACCGCCGCCTGAGCATTCTACCGGGGGGACGCCGTTAACGTCTTGGCGGCCTTCGGTAAAGTTATAAACACCGTAGGTGCGGTTGTTGTTGCTGAGCAGGTCGATGTAGGGGCCGCTCCAGCCGATGATGCTGCTGTTGTTGTCGATAAGATCCATAAAGCGGGTGGTGTGCTCGCCAGTGCTGAGGTGGAATTCTTGGTAGGCTTTTTTCATGTTATTGAGCTCGGTCACTAATGCTGTTGTGCTGGCGGTGGAAAGCACGGAGAGGGAGCTAACCCCTGCGACAATAGACAGGACGCCAAAGATGGCGAGGGCGATACGGGCGTCGAGGCCGAAAATAGCGCCCATTTGATTATTCAAGCCAGAAAAATGCGGTTTTCCTGACTTGAGCAGGGGCGTTGCCCCTCCTACCCCACGCGCTCCTCGCTCCTGTCTGCGCGCGGCAACAAGTTGCTGCGCTTGCAGGCTGCGGGGCGCGGCAGCCTGTGGGCTGCTGTTATTCGTGAAAAGTTTAGTGAGGGAGGTGTAAATGTTTTTCATGGGATTATTCTATAGATATATATTGTTTTGGCAAGGGTTGACGTTTTTAGGTTTTGTATGTAGTTTGAGGCGGAATGATTTGAAACACTTTATCTTTTTTAAAGGAGATGAGAATGACTAAAAAGAAGAAATACGCGTTTAGAATGGTATTGGGCTATATGTTTATTTGTTTAACGTATAGTGTAATGGTTATCTCTGTTTTACAATTTTTATGGAATTCTGGTGTTGCGAACTGGTTTGGTTACATCGCGGAATATCAGGCAGCGAGTCCGTTAGGTCTTTCGTTTGTTTTCTTTGCGGCAATATTGGTTGCAACTTGGCTGCTCAAGTTTGGGTTGCAGTTTGAAGCTTTACCTGCTTGGCGCGTGCTGCGTTCAGCTTAATTTTAGGAGATGAAAATATGACTGATAATGCAAATGAACTGGAATTTGATTTTTTCCGTGATGTGATTATGCGGTGTGCGATTTACTTTGCAATGGCTATTGGCTTGATTGGCTGGTGGTTTGGACTTCAGCTGATGCTTGGTTTTGGCGAATTTGGTGCCAGTTGCACGGCGGATTGCTTTAATATTGGTGCGATTGTGATGGGGTTTTGGACATTTGTGTCTATTTTCTTCACGAAGCCTTTATTGCAGGCGCGGCGCAATATGTTGAAATAACAGAATAAGGGAAAGGGGCGCTGTGGCGCCTCTTTTTGTT
>CALFWJ010000068.1 GCA_937928525.1 uncultured Alphaproteobacteria bacterium
CTGCAAACGCCCTTGCCCATCAATATGCATATGCACCGCTAATACAGGGCGGTCTTCGTGCGGCCGCAAGCTACATAAATCATTACTTAAACGCTCAGGCAACATCGGCACCACCATATCAGGGAAGTAAGTTGAATTTCCGCGCTGAATAGCCTCTTTATCCAATTCAGACCCCTGCCGCACATAATGCGCCACGTCCGCAATTGCCACCACAATATGGAAACCATCACCCTCAGCTTCAGCCCAAACGGCATCATCAAAATCTTTGGCATCCGCACCGTCAATGGTCACAATCGGTAGTTTGCGTAAGTCTTCCCGCGCCGCAATATCAGCCGCAGAAAGCTCTTTCTTCAATCCCTCAGACTCCGCAATAACCGCTTCAGGCCATTCTTGGCGAATATTAAAGTTCTCAATCGCCACCATACTGGCTAAGTTTTTTGGGTTTGGGCCCATAACTTCTAAAATTTCAACTGGCGTGCTGCCCTGGCCGCGCTCACGGCCAGAATATCCACCCGAACGTCCACCGCCCCCACGCACATCTTTCAATGCTCGTGCGCGCACAATATCGCCTGCTTCAGGGGCAGGATTTGGTAGCTTCGGCACACTAAACGTAACACCAGAAAGCTCTTTCAGCATGGGTCTCACATGGGCAAAACTACCCTGCACACTAAACTCACCAATAAAAGCCACTGGCTCAGGTTCAACACGGGGCTTACCCACAACAATTGCGCTAAACGTAATACTATCTTCGCTGGTATCTGGTGTTGGGTCGTTCACTAACACAACATCCCCCACCATCGGCGTACTCACGCCGCAGCCTTCTTTAAATACTAAACGTAGCCGCGGATATTCACCCACCAGCGCATGCTCTTCAGGCAACCCAAATACGTCACCGTCTTTATCCACCACCGTCACAATAACGGGCATGCCCTGCGGAACAATGGGTTCAGGCGCGCGGGTAGGCCTACGTTTATCGTTGTAATTAGGTTTGGGCTTACGGTTGTCAAAGCGCGGCTTGTCACCTCTAGCTTTAAACGGTTTCTTGCCATCACTCTTACCTTTATAAGGCTTTTTACCATCATCACTTTTGAACGGCTTCTTATCGCCATCTTTCTTGAATGGTTTTTTGCCAGAAAAGCTTTTCTTGTCACCAGGCTTACCACCTGATTTTTTAGGAAATTTTGTGTTCATAGCCAGAACATACCCTAAGCAGCACATAAGGTCACTTAAAAACACTTGCCAGATATACTCTTTTTTGTTTAACTGCGTTTGCTTAACAAAAGCAGAATAAAAACTAAGGGAAACTTAACCATGTACCGTAACGCAATCCTTGCAACCATCGTTGCAACAACTGCATTCACAAACGTTCAAGCACAAGAAGGCAACTTCCTAGGCTTTAAAGGCCAAGCCGACGTTAACGCTATTCTATCATCAGGTAACACTGACAAATCAACTTACGGCGCTGCCATTAAAGGCACACGTGAATGGAACGTCTGGAGCCTAGACGCCAACGCATCAGCCAACGGTGGCGAAAGCGATGGCACCCGCGACACCGAAGAATATAACTTTGGTCTTCAAGGTAACCGCCAGATTATCGACGACAAAACATACGCATTCGCTGGTGCAACCTACGAAATCGACAATTTCTCAGGCTTCGACTTCCTAGCAACTCAAACAGTAGGTCTTGGCCGTCAATTCATCGAGAACGATGTTTACACGCTTAAAGGCCAGCTTGGTATTGGTGCGCAAGAATTCGAAACAGATGCTGGCGACAGCACCGAAGAATTTGTTGTCCGCCCAGAAGCTAACTTCGGCTGGAACATCACTGATACCCTCCAATTCACACAAGATTTGGGCGCTATCATCGGTTCTGACCTTACAACGCTTAAAAGCAAAACGGCTATCCGTAACCAACTTGCAGGTAACCTCTTCCTTCAAGCTGCTTACGAGCTAGAAAACCGCAGCGACGTGCCAGCAGGCAGCGACAGCACCGACGCCAAAACAACTCTTGGCCTCTCTTACGGTTTCTAAGTAGACCTACCTAAAAAAGGCCTGTAACGCAAAGTTACAGGCCTTTCTTATTTTATAAGTTATGCCGCGGCACTGCCCTTTTCCCAAAAGCCACCACTGTCATCCATAACCTGAGCATGTTCACGCATAATTTTATGCGCTGCATCATTAAAATGCCAGCCGTTAACCGTTAACACCTGAGCCAATCGGCCACCAACAAAAACATCCAAATAAATAACGTTGTCGTTATAACGTAGCTCCAATAGCATATTGCGCCCCACGTCACCAATTTCTTGCCAAGTGAGCGTATCTTTCGGAATTTTTACCCGACCGGCATCATCAAAAAGCAACTGACAATTTACAGGATTTACTATTTGCACTTTCGAAATATGCTGACCAAGAGTACGGCCCGTTTTATAGTTGTCCAGCCACATCTGCATCACAGTTTCTGCACGACCTTGCTCATTAGCGACAGTCATAACATCATCCATACCAAGCAGAATCCGAGCAATACGGCAAAACACGCGTAATTTTGTTGCATCAGTGTGTTGTGGATACGCTGGATTTAAAAAAGCGATATTTTGTTCAAACGGAACATCAAGCGGCTCGTATTTAGAGTGTTCAATCATTGTGTTCTCCAATCATGATTGCAAAAAAGAGGGAAAAGATTTTTCCTGTTTCACCCGTAGGCTTAAACACTTTATAAGTATACTTTACAAAAAAGTCAAGTACACCCCGCTATTTTAACAAACTTACCCAAGCAAAAAACCGCCATCGGCAGGTTTTTTATTTGCGATATGCACCTTCAAGTGATATACAATAAAAAAATACGTAACATCTCTTAACATTAAGGAAGCATTCTCATGTCAAAACCTAAAAACATCGTCGTATTCTGCGGCGCATCCACCCCAACAAATCAAAAAATCTTAAATTGCTTTCGCCCTCTTGGCGAAATTATCGCCCTAAAAAAACACATACTGGTATATGGTGGTGAATTAAAAGGTGGCATGGGCATGATAGTAAAAAGCTCTCTTGACTTAAAAGGCAATGTTATTGGCGTAACTCCTTCTTGTTATGCACAAACAAAGCAGCCTGATAGCCCTTACTATAAACATATCGTGACAGAATCTCTCAGTCAGCGTAAAAATCATATGCACAAAATAG
>CALFWJ010000069.1 GCA_937928525.1 uncultured Alphaproteobacteria bacterium
TTGGAAATGAAGATTCAAGCACTATTCTAACGCGTTCATCTTCAGCGCCTGGCACTAATGCTGCTAAACCTAGCTTTAAAATATCTGGATCAACTCCAGAATGAACACCCATAATTGCGTGCGTAAATTGTTTTTTCTTTCTCATGACCATCTCCTTAAGCGATGTTCGTCTAAACGTGATGTAACCCGTAAGTTACGATGAAGTGGGAGTATTCCCACGCCCTTTATAGCATACATTTAAATGTTAACTACAAAAAAAGCAGCCTACTGGCTACTTTTGTTAAATTTTTTTACCTACTCGTCGCCTTCCCCCGGCGCCTCAGAAAATTCGGCGTCTTTGTCAGCAGCATCAATATCAGCGTACTTTTCCGCGTCTGGCAGTGGGCCTTTGCTTTTGGTAATGTTGGGCCAAGACGCTGAAAAGCGCTCGTTAATATCAGCCCATTTTTGCTCTTCTGGCTCTAGTTCTTCATCGCTTTTAATGGCTTCTATGGGGCATTCTGGCTCGCAGACGCCGCAATCGATGCATTCGTCTGGGTTAATCACCACCATGTTTTCGCCAGCATAAAACGCATCGGTGGGGCAAACTTCTACGCAGTCTGAGTAGCGGCATTTAATGCATTTTGCGGTAACAACGAAGGGCATGAGCGCGAGTTTTTCATTTATTTATTTATGTAATAACCACACTCCTTATATAAAATACTGGCTACAGGGGCAAGAGCTATTTGCGGCAAACCTCATAAACCAGTAGACTCATACCATAATAAAAATTTGACTTACATAATGCTTAAATCTTTTAAAAACCAAAGCGCACGCCTGCTTATTGCTGGCATTGCTACGCTATGGCCCTTGGCAAATAACTTTGCTGATGCCGAAGACACCATTGCCCAAGCAGCGGCAGAAAGCGAAAGTATAGAAGAAGAATCCCTTATCCCAAGCATCACCATTAATGGCCGTACTATTATAAGTTCTGGGCCTAATCAAATTTCTAATAATGATGTTTTATTGCCTGACAGTCTTAAAAATCCTGATTTTAAAAAGCAGCTGAATAGCACGTCTGTTATTAAACTATTTACCCACACTCCTAAAACAGGTTTGGCTTATGCCCCCATTGAAATTATTGAATTTATGGATTTAGGCTGCCCCGAATCTTGCCGTAATATTGCTCAACGCCTCACAAAACTGCAAGAACGGCACGCAGACAAAGTTAAATTTGCACATATTTATATGCCCGCCAAAGATGTGCTGAATCCCGTTAATTTTTACGGAAAAATTGCCCACAAAGAAGGTGTTTTTTGGCAGTTCAGAGAAAAAATTCTCCTTGAAAATATTACCCGTGCAGAAGAAGCCTTACGCGCGCTCCTTGATCTTAACGTCAGCCGTGATGCCATTAGGTTAGCCGCTCGGCGCGACGCCGAAAAATTTTACCGCGAGTTAGACCAAGAAAAATTACTCGCCATGAAACTTGCGCTTAAAAAGCCACCACACCTGTTTATTAACGGCATCCACATTGGTGAAGGAGGTATTCCACTTGAAAATTTAGAAGATGTTATTCTGTTTGAATTGGTCAAACTAAAAGAAAACGCGCCTAAATTTTAAAG
This sequence comes from uncultured Alphaproteobacteria bacterium, assembly GCA_937928525.1. Classification (GTDB taxonomy): domain Bacteria; phylum Pseudomonadota; class Alphaproteobacteria; order UBA2136; family UBA6156; genus CALFWJ01. The sequence continues at coordinate 1,602 of CALFWJ010000069.1, forward strand.
GCCGATCTCTAAACTTTCGAGTTCACGCACACGATCGCGTAGGTCTGCGGCGGTTTCAAAATCAAGGTTTTCAGCGGCAGTTTGCATTTGTTTGCGTAGGCCAGCAATTTCTTTAGGGAGGTTTGTAATGCCCAATTTTTTAATATTTCTGGCGGCTTTTTTGGCTTGGTCTTTGGGTGTTGCTTTACCAACACCGGCCACGCCTTCTTTAATCTCTCGTGCTACTGTTTGTGGTGTAATGCCGTGCTCTTTGTTGTGGGCAATTTGTTTGGTACGGCGGCGGTCGCATTCGTCCAGCATATTTTGCATCGAATTTGTAACTCTATCGGCGTATAAAATTGCCTTACCTTCTACGTTACGGGCAGCCCGCCCCACGGTTTGAATAAGGCTGGTTGTGCTGCGTAAAAAACCTTCTTTATCGGCGTCTAAGATGGCGACCAATCCAACTTCAGGGATGTCTAATCCTTCACGCAACAAATTAATCCCCACCAGTACATCGTAGGCGCCGAGGCGAAGGTCACGGATAATTTCGGCCCGCTCAAGTGTGTCAATATCGCTATGCAAATACCGCACGCGTACGCCATTTTCGTGCAGATATTCGGTGAGCTGTTCAGCCATTTTTTTAGTGAGCGTGGTGACTAAGGTTCTGAAGCCTTTCTCAGCTTCTATTTTGGCTTGTTGCATTAAATCATCTACTTGGCCCGTAACAGGTTTAATAATAATTTCTGGGTCAATAAGACCTGTGGGGCGAACTACTTGCTCGGTAACATTTTCATCTGCGTGCTCTAACTCCCACTTGGCAGGTGTGGCGGACACATAAATGGTTTGCGGACGTTTAGCATCCCATTCTTCAAACATAAGCGGGCGGTTATCTACGGCGCTGGGAAGGCGAAATCCGTGCTCTACCAGTGTGGTTTTACGCACCCTATCCCCTTTATACATAGCGCCTACTTGACTGACGGTAACGTGGCTTTCATCCACGAACAACAGCGCATCATCAGGAAGATAGTTAAATAAAGTTGGCGGCGGCGCGCCCGGCGTGCTGCCCGTTAAGTGGCGTGAATAGTTCTCGATACCGTTGCAATAGCCTACGCTGGCTAACATTTCTAGATCAAACTGTGTGCGTTCGTTCAAGCGTTGGCTTTCCACCAATTTACCTGTGTTATCAAACTCAGCAATACGTTGCTTTAGCTCTGCCCGAATGCTTTTAATTGCAGCATGAATAGCAGGTTTAGGCACCACATAGTGCGAATTTGGGTACAGCGTAATGCGGTCCATGCTGCCCTGTTTTTCACCGGTTAAAGGGTCAAACGCTACTATTTCTTCTAGCTCGTCATCAAAGAACTTGAGCCGCCACGCACCGTCTTCCATATGGCTAGGAAAAATATCAACCACATCCCCCTTAGCCCTGAACATCCCCCGCTCAAACGCGGCTTCGTTACGACTATATTGCAGTTCAATCAAGCGTTTGAGCAGCATATCTCGCTCTAAAATATCGCCCGCTGCCAACTGTAATTTCATGCTGTCATAGTCTTCAGGATCACCAATACCGTAAATACAGCTCACCGAGGCAATCACAATGGTATCGCGCCGCTCTAAGAGGGCGCGGGTGGCCGCATGACGTAAGCGATCAATTTGTTCGTTCACACTGGCAGTTTTCTCGATGTAAGTATTGCTGCGCGGCACAAAGGCTTCAGGCTGATAATAATCGTAGTACGACACAAAATATTCGAC
>CALFWJ010000070.1 GCA_937928525.1 uncultured Alphaproteobacteria bacterium
CAATCAGAACATGAGGCCTCTTTTGATATTGAAGAAAAAATAAAGGCCTGGAAAAGTGAAAACAAAAAAATCTTAATAAAAGATAAAGGCTTTATCGCCGGGTCTGTTGTTTCTTTGATTATTGCGCTTGGTTCTTTGATCAGCACTTCAGTGGTGCAACCATCTGGTGGGTAAGTTGGCTTAATTGAAAAAAAGCTTTTTTGTAAGCCAAACACACGCGGGACTTATCTTGCGCGTGAAGGTGAGTGTGGGCGACAAGCCGACATGTTTATGCCTGGCTTTAGGTTTTTGCCGTTCTACAATGTCTTTAATAAAGTAACTTATGTAGATATGGTCACTGTACCTGAAGGTGCTTATGCAACTTTGAGTGCGCGTGATGGCTTGCCGCAACCTGATGGTCAGGCGGCTGCGCCAAATTGGTCTCAGTCTGAGGCTGGTAAAATGCTTGATGCAGCCTACTTCTTGAATGAAGGTAAAGGTGTTAAAGGCCCTCAATCAGCTATCTTAAAACCTGCTACTTACCCTATTAATACTTACTTATGGGATGTGAACACAACTGCTGGCACACGGACAGAAATTTCAACTGGGTTTGTTGGAACGGTTCGCTCGGCGGTAGAAGACAATACAGTGCCTGAATTCTTTAAAGCGAAAGCTGGTAAAGAAACTCAGAGCTGTGGCGTTGTTCGCGAAGCAAAAGCTGGTACTTTAAAAGCACGACTGGTGAATGTTGGTTGTTTGGGTGTGTGGGCAGAAGCTTTGCCTGCGGGTTCTTACTTTATCAATACCAATGTGTATGAAGTAACTGAAGTTGACGTACGCATGCAAACATCTGAGTATAAGGGTGGTTACAGCTTGCCTGATCCTGAAGAAGAAATTGAGCGCCCGACTGCTGAATTGTTGATTGCGCGCAAGCGTGAACAGCTAGCTGGGCAACAAGAACGTGCATTTAACCAAATTCGTAAAGCTGAAATTGCCCGTCAGGCATCTGAAGCTGAACGTGAATTGGCGAATAAGCAGTCTGAAATTGTTGCTGCAATAGTTAAAGTACAAGTCGCTGAGCAAGTAAAGCAAGAAAAGCTTTTACTTGGTCAAGCACAACGTGCATTTGATGAAGAAGCTGCACAAGGCCGTAAGGCGCAAGCACTTGTACTTGGTGAAGACCGAGTTGCGATGTTGCAAGCGCTAGAGATGGGCTTGAACGCTGTTGGGGAAAACCCTAACTTGTTGAAAGTGCTGCCTGAAGGCTTCTCTACACTTATTGTAGGCGGAAACAATGACGGTGGTTTAACCAATCTTGGCGCTATGCTTAAGGAAATTGGTGGCTTACCTACTGCACCTCGTTCAGGTGCAACCACTCTTAACGAATAAACGCATTGCGTTGCGGGCCTCGGGGATTTATTTCCCCGAGGCCTTTTTTTGTTTATGGCTTTAATGTGTCAATTTTCTTTGTGTTTTAGTTTGGTAATAGATGCATAGCCTATTTTCTAGCTAAATTTACGGCTAAGCACACCCCTTTAAATTACTACGCAAAATACCCCAGCTAAAACTGGGGTATTTTTATTTTTTAACTTATATTCTAGCAGTCCACAAAATTGGGATGCTGGGCTTCCATTTGCTCGCGTAGCGTCATCTTTAAGTCGTCCGGTTCACGGCCTGCCACGCCTTTGCAGCAGTTGTAAAAACCAAACTTGACGCCAAAGTGACGTTGCAAAACATCACGCGGAATGTCTGGTGCGAGCAAGCGCGCAAACTGCTTACCTTCAGGTGAATTAGGGTTAAGCGTTAGCATAGCTCGCGCGCCCATCTGTTTCAGTTTGTCTACCAACTCTTCCACTTTAGCCCAGCCTAATGGCAAGTCTTCTTTGAAAGCATTAATAAACGCTTGGCGCATTTGATCATCAGTCGCGGTATCCATGGTCACGCCTTGTTTTGTTAAGTGACCGTCTACGGAAGGGTAGCTCATAGTTTTTTCCTTTAAAAGTTAAGTTAGATGTTACTGATGGGTAGGTTTGGAAGCTACCTCATGCAACCTTTTAGTCGGCACGGTCTAAAACCGTTTCTGGCCGAAAACTTTGTAAAAAACCTGGATCAATTTGAGCGCGTACGTCGCAGCCCATGGCGTCATTCGCCCAGCCTTCTGCATTTAAGTTATGGAAATGGATACCCCATTGCCAGTATTTTTCCCAATTACGGGGATATTGCGTGGCAGTTTCCATAATAACAGTTAATAGCTCTGCGTTATTTGGCTCCAAGTCAGCAATATTCACTTCTTGTCCACGCTCCGAGCGTTTAACCCACTGCGAATGCGTTAAGCAACCAATGAGGTCAGTGCCACACTTTTCTTGAATAAAGGCAATATCGTCGTCGTTTTCTACTTTGTTGCCAATAACCCGAATAGCAATGCCGTAATCCTTTGCGTAAGCTTTGTATTGCTCGTAAACGCTCACTGATTTTAGCGTGGGTTCAACCACAATTAGCGTTAAATCAAAGCGACTAAATAGACCTGATGCAAAAGCATCAGCGCCTGCTGTCATATCCACCAACACTGTTTCTTGCGGCTGGTCAACAAGGTGATTTAAGACAAGTTCTACACCGCCAGTTTTCGCGTGGAAACAACGCTGTCCGAGGTCACTCTCTGTAAAACCACCCGTTCTTAATAGATAGGTATTACCTTGTTGCGCCGCGAATTGGGCTAATACGGCATCCTCTGATTGAATAGTGATAAAGTGCGAACCTTGACTTGGCAGTGTTGTCTTTACCATAATGTCTACTTCTGGAATTCGAGAATTCGTCCCTCGCAAAA
>CALFWJ010000071.1 GCA_937928525.1 uncultured Alphaproteobacteria bacterium
GATGGGCAAGGGCGTTTGCAGAAGTATAAATTTGCGCGGGCTGTGATTCATTCGCATGCGCGGTTAACCTATGAACGGGCGCAGGATGCTTTAGATGGTAAGGGCGATGACGACGCGAAAGCTGTTTTAGAAAGTACGCTGTTGCCGTTGCAGGCTGCTTATAAGTGTTTGTGGGCTGCGCGGCAGCGTCGGTTTGCGATTGACCTTGATATTCCTGAAAGCGTGCTGATTTTAAATGAAGCAGGCGAGGTAAGCGATGTTGGCGTGCGGGATAGATTGGAAACGCACAAGCTGATTGAAGAGATGATGATTTTAGCCAACGTGGCCGCTGCGCGGGCGCTGGGCACTAAGGGGGCGCCGTGTTTGTACCGCATTCACCCTGAGCCAGATGGTAAAAAATTGGATAACTTAAAGGGCATTATGCAGCCGCATGGTATTTCAATTAAGGCAAATACGCCAACCCAGCAAGATTATGCACGCTTGATTGATAGTATTCGGGGGAAGCCAGGTGAGGCGATGCTGATGAAGAGCGTTTTGCAAAGTCAGATGCAGGCTAAATATAGCACTGATAATGTGGGGCACTATGGCTTGGCGTTATCTGACTACGCGCACTTTACGTCGCCAATTCGCCGTTATGCAGATTTAACAGTGCACCGCCATTTGGTTGAGTTTTACGGCTTAGCAGGTGAGGGGGGTGTGAACGTAAGCGCGCGTGACTTAGGCCGCGCGGCTGATAGTATTAACGATACTGAACGCAAGAGCCAAAAAGCCGAATGGGAAGCACGGGATAGATTGATGACGCGTTTCTATCAGGACTTTGTTGGTGAAAAGTTTGAAGCGACCGTGGTGACGCTCATGCAGTATGGTTGCTTTGTGAGCATTGGTAATGGTGTGGCGGAGGGGCTTCTGCCCATGCGTCTGATGAAGGATGATCACTATATTTTTGATGAGGTACAAAAGCATATTATTGGGAAGAAGACCAAGCGTAAATTGCAAGTAGGCACGGTATTTGAGGTTGTTCTTGATAATGCTGACCGCGTTGAGGGGCGGTTGACATTTAGTTTAGCCAAATAATAATCATAATTAGAAATAAAAGGCGCTCTCATTAGAGCGCTATTTTTATGGCTGTGCCACTGCCTCAGAATTATTTAAGAACTTCTTCCCATGGGAGGGGTTTGCTGATGTGGTAGCCTTGCACGAGAGTGATACCAAGATCGTTCGCTTCTTTGAGTTCCGCTTCGGTTTCGATGCGCTCGAGAATGAGGGGGATGCCGATTTCTTGTGCGTCGGCAGCCAATTGCTTGAGATTAATCCCCTCTTCTTTAAGGGCAGATTTTGTAACCTTAACCCAAGTGAAACCCATTTTTTGTGCGATGCCCAGCATGGCTTTGCCGCCGCCGAAGTAGTCGACTGAGAAGCGGAGGCCCATTTCTGCGCATTCAGCAAGGAAAGATTTGGCGGCGTTGTCTTTACGTATTTCGTGGTGACGGAGTTCGAAACCGACGAGAGGGAGTGCTTCTTCGGGGAGTTTTTCCATGATTGTGGTGAGAAAGCTGATGGCGTCGAAGGCTTGGCCGGTAAGGTTGATGGTAAATCCTACGGGTGGGATGGCATCTTTGAAGTGGGTATCGAGGAGTTTTTGCAAAACGTAGGTATCTAGGTTTCCTGCGGCGTGGTAGTGCTCCATTGCGGGGAGAAATTTATTTGGTTGCATTTGGTTGCCATCTTTTTCAATGACACGGAGGAAGACTTCGTACATGAGCGGAGTGTTGGTTGTGGTGTCAACAATAGGTTGATAAAGAAGGAGTGTGCGGTCTTCTTTGAAGCTTTCTTGTACGTCTTCCCATACTTTAAGGTGACCTGTGGAGCGTAGAGTGGCAAGGAGTTTTTTGGGCGTAGCAATAGGGGCTGTGCTGCTACCTGAGTTGCCATATTTACTGCCGCGAGGGGCGCTGGGTGCTTTAAAGCTACCAAAATTGTTTTGCCCGACGGGTTTAACAAGCGATTTTTTACGGCCACCAAAAAAGAGTTTAAATTGCTTTAAGGCTTCTAGGATACGAAGGTAGTTAACAATAGCAGCAGCAGATGCCAGCGTTAAAAAGGCAACCAATGTAATGAGGCCATAAGGCGTGGGGGGAGATGTTATGGTGATAAGAGGTTGCCATTCGGGGAAGTTTTTAAGTTGGTTTGTGGCAACAAACAGGTTGTTGTTTTGGTAAACAATTTTACTGACAGACGGTGTGCGGTTATTGGTATAAATAGAGCGTGGCGCTTTGGCGAGTTGAGGTCCGCGGTTATGGATATTTGTGAGGTAGTGGTGCGCATTCCCTTTATAAATAAGGCCCAGTTGATGATTTTTAATACGGCCTTGTAAAATGGTCAATTTTTTAAGAGCGCCAACAACGGGTTGAGCTGCAATGGCATAGATAGGGTCACGTTGTTCGGGGTAATTTAGGCGTATGGCCGTGATAAGGAAAGGAACGCCATTAAGGTTTGTGAGTTTAGCGTGGAAGGGTTGGTTGTTTTCTGGGTTGAATGAAGCCAATATGCGCGAAGAGAGGGGTAGAGTTTCGGGTGCGCGGAGGAGGCGGCTGCTGAGAGTGTCGTAGAGATAAACATCTTTGATGGCTTGGGTATAGCGGAATTCGTAAAGTGCTTTACGGCTGTTGGCGTTGAGGGAGTCTTGAATGGTGCCAGCAAGGCGAGGATCGGAGACGAGAGCACTAAAAACGTTTTGTTGCTCTTGAAGCCATAAATTTGTGCGTTGTGCATAAATACCAAGAGCGCGGGAGGTTGCTGCACGTTGCGTGCTAAGTGCACCTTGATACAGCATAAAAATAAAAATACTGCCAACAATGCAAGCAAGCAGCGCGAAGGCATATCGTAACTGCAAAATATTTTTAAGGTTGAGTTTGGGTAAGTTCAATTTTGCGCTAAGTTTTTGTTATTAAATTTAATATAGCGCTATTTGAGCTTGGTGTAAATCGTGCTGATGCTAACTCAATTTGGTTTTTTGCACCCATTCTTCTGGCGTATAAACCTTTAATGATAAGGCGTGCAGGTTGGTATTGGTAAATTCGGGTTGCAGGATGTTGGTGACGGCGCGTTGGCGGTCGACGCGGCCAAGGCCATCGAAGGCTTTGGCGGCGATGATGACGGTAAAGTGGCTGTCGCCGCCGTCTGGTGCACCTGCGTGGCCTGCGTGCTTGTGGCTATCGTCTATCACGCTTAAATGAATTGGACAGAATTCTTCTGTCAGTTTATGGTGCAGGTGTTGTTTAAGCGATGTCATAAAGGAAGCATAACATGAAAATAGTCAGCTGGAATGTGAATTCGGTACGGATGCGGTTGCCGCATATCGTTGATTGGTGCAAGCGTGAGAAGCCAGATTTACTGTGTCTACAAGAAACGAAAGTGGTGAATGAAGATTTTCCGCACGATGCTTTTAAAGAGCTGGGTTTGACGTGTCATATTCATGGTCAAAAAAGTTATAATGGCGTGGCACTGATTACGCCGCATGAGCTTAAAAATGTGCGTACTGGTTTTTTGGATGGAGACTTGGCAGATCAAAAACGGGTGATACGTGCTGAGGTGAACGGTGTTGAAGTGATTAACGTTTATGTGCCGCAAGGCCAAGAAGTTGAGAGCGAAAAATTTGAGTTAAAAAGAAGCTTTTACAACAAGTTAAGTGAACT
>CALFWJ010000072.1 GCA_937928525.1 uncultured Alphaproteobacteria bacterium
TGCCATAACCACGCTCAATCCGCTCGATGTGGGTGAGGGTGGTGGTACCATTTGCTACCGCGGCGGCAATCAAGTAGCCGAGTCCAGCACGTAAATCTGGCACTTCCATAGGGGTATCGATGGCGTTGAGTTCAGTTTTACCCATAATGAGCGCACTGTGGTCATGGCCGTGGTCGGCGAAGCGGCATTTAGCACCCAAACACTCTTTGCTGAGTTGAATTTTTGCGCCCAGTTGGTTCAATGCTTTTGTGTAGCCAAAACGGCTTTCATAAACGGTTTCGTGCACGGCACTTATACCTTTGGCTTGGGTCAGAAGCACCGTAAATGGTTGTTGCCAGTCGGTACTGAAGCCGGGGTACACATCGGTTTCTAGCATAATGGGGCTGAGTTCTCGTGCTTGGAAGAACCGAATTTTGTTCTCGGCTAAATACTCAAAGCCGCCACCCACTTGGCGGTAGTAGCTCAGGAAGTTGCCCAGCGTATTGGGGCGGATGCCATCAACAGTAATGCTGCCGTTTGTTGCACAAGCCAATGCGGCCCAGCTGGCGGCCTCAATGCGGTCGCCAATGGCGTGCATGGTGGTGCCGGTGAGCTCTGGTACGCCTTCAATTTTAATTTCGCGGTTAGGCGACAAGAAGATAATGGCACCCATAGCCCGCAGCATAGTAATGAGCTCCATAATTTCAGGCTCAATCGCGGCGTTTTTAATAATAGACGTGCCTTCAGCGCGGACAGCTAAAAACAAACAAGTTTCGGTGGCGCCAACGCTTGGGTAATGCAACTGGAACTGCGTGCCCTTAAGGCGTTTACCTTTAGTAGAAGCCACAAAGCAGGTACGTTTAACCGTAATTTCGGCGCCAAACGCCATAGCGGCACTTTCATGAATATCTACCGCGCGTTCACCAATGGCGCAGCCATCAAGGCGGGGGATTTCAGCTTTGCCAAAGTTGTGCAGCAGCACAGGCAACATCAGAATAGGCAGACGGTTACTGCGAGAATCTGGCGTAGTCACTTTATGCGTTTTCGCGGTGGTGGGGTCAATACGCAGGGTATTGGTGTCGGTCCATTCTACTTTTGCACCAAATGATTTAATCAGGTTGGCGGTAATATCAACGTCGCCAATAGGGGGCATGTTGGTGAGCGTAGTCGGCGAATTACCAAGGCACGCAGCCACCATGGCTTTGGTGGCAAAGTTTTTGGCGCCAAAGCACCGAATTTCGCCGTTTACAGGTTGGCCACCGGTAATTTGATACGCATTGTAAGAAGTGTTTTTTGTCATGCCTTATTTATGGCGGGAAGAGCGGCTAAAGTCAAGGCTTGACTTCATTTAGGGCACGCTTTATACTTAACAGGTTATCCAAGGAAATATCTTCACTTTTTACCATTCTGGCACCTTGGCCAGAGAATCTTAGAAGGAATCGCTCATGATGAGTATTATCGCTATCGCTGTTTAATTGGGTGTTCAACCGGAACCAAAAAGAGCAAAAGCTCGACAGTCAGGCTGAAAAACACCCCAAATAAATTAAGGTGCAAGTAAGCATTCCACTTCACTGCGTTGGTAGAAGAAGGCGTTCGCGACTTCTTGTTACAAATGTTAATCTCCTCTAACCGAAAAAGCTGCCGTAAAGGCAGCTTTTTTGCGAGGTAGAAAATTTAATTCATCCTTAATAATTTCACCCGCCGCACGCGCTCTAATTTTTCTACAATATGAAGTTTTTTGCGTTTGAGTGCCGTTACTTCAGTGGCGTCTACTGCTGGATGTCGCTTAAGGTCTTGCAGTTCTTCTTCTAGCCGTTCATGCTCACTAAAGAGTGTGTGGTATTGCACATCTTGGTTAATTAAGCGCCGTGAGTAGCGATGATTTTGACTCATAAGTATCCCCCTTATTTGTTAATCGTGGGTTAAATTATGCGCCTGCTTAAAAATAAGGCAAGTGCTAAAAATGCAAACAACAGCTAAAAAATTGAAACTAAACGCAAAATAAAAAAGTCACATTTTTGCGTAAATATCACCAAATTTTGCCACACCAAACCTTAACCAATTGAAATTAAAACGCATTAAAGCCCCGCTAAAAATAGCAGGGCTTTAAAATATTAAATAAGAAGGGATAAAAGCTTTAAGAGTGCATAACCTAAGCCAACTAATAAGCTGAGCCCGAGCGCAATAATGACTAAACCACCACCAACAATATAGGTGTAAAACTGACGGTGGTACGACTGCACTTCTTTGTCAGCGCCAGTACTTGGCTTAGACTTTTCAATCTCATCCCAATCAGTGATAGATTTAGGTGGGGTAAGGGCTGTATCAGTCATGAGTTTACCTCATCAAATACTTCATTGAGCATATCATCAACGTCTTTACCCGCGGCAACCCTAAGGGCGCCAAACATAAAAGCATAGGTTTCTAGAATAGACTGTAACATCATATTCTCCTTAAAGTGGGGGTAACCTAAGTTACGTGTTTCTATTTAATAAATAACTTATACGCCACAGAACTTTTAATGTCAATTATATACAATTTTGGCATATAAAAAATAACGCATCTCTCATAAACAAGAAAGATGCGTTATTTAGCAAGGGTTTACATAAAAACCCAAAGCACAAAGCTACCAGTAATAACACTTAGGGTTATTTTACGACGCAGCGTCATGGGTTCGTCATGTATCATATCATCATAGTCAGCTCGGGGAGAAGAGCGCATGAGATTCATCCTTAAATGGTTGAAGATATAACTAAGTCTTATTTCCATATATAATGAGCAACCGTAGGCTTGTCAACGGCTGTGCACATTATTTTTGGCAGAATTTTTTAAATGCCATCCCAGAACGATTTTAGATGGTCAAAAAAGCTTTTTTCTTGTGGTGTATTTTTAGTTTTGAGGGTGTCGCGCACGCCTTCTAGGGCGTCTTTTTGTTTACTGGTTAAGCTGTTCGGAATTTCAATGTCTGCGTGCACCATCATGTCACCAAAGGCAGAAGCCGTACGGCTATTTAAGCGTGGCATGCCTTTGCCTTTTAATCTGAATCCTTGGTTAGGCTGAGTTCCAGCTGGAATTTTAAGGCGTGAGCGGCCACCATCAGGTGTCGGAATTTCAATCTCGGTTCCCAGCGCGGCGTCAATCATACCCACAGGAAGAGTAAGGTGTAGGTGGTCGCCATCGCGTTTAAACAGTTTGTGGGGTTTTACGTTAATCATCACGTATAAATCACCGGTTTGGCCACCACTACGGCCTGCTTCTCCCTTGCCAGATAAGCGGATGCGTGTGCCCGTGTCAACACCTGCTGGAATATCTACTTTTAGGTTGCGCGCTTGGTTGGTGCGGCCTTCACCTTTGCAGCTGCGGCATTTGTCTTTAATAATTGTGCCGGCACCATTACAGGTGGGGCAAGTTTGCGTCATGTTGAAAAACCCTTGAGACACACGCACGGCGCCTTGGCCACCACAAGTACCACATGTTACAGGCTCAGCACCAGCTGCCGCGCCGCTACCCTCACAGGTATCGCACGCCACAGCAGTAGGGATGGTAAGGTTTTCTTTTTTACCCTTATAGGCTTCCATCAGGTCAATAGTGAGGTTGTATTGTAGGTCGCTGCCACGGTTTTGTGCGGCGTGGCTGCTCGCGCCACGGCCACCACCACCCATCATGTCGCCAAAGAAGTCAGCGAAAATGTCGTCTACGTTGCCACCAAAACCGCCCCCGAACGGATTGCCACCACCTTTGCCAGGGTTACCCCCGCGGGCCGCACCATCTTTAAACGCAGAGTGCCCCATACGGTCGTAAGCAGCACGTTTTTGTGCATCGCCTAGCACGTCATAAGCTTCATTGAGTTCTTTAAATTTGACCTCCGCCGAGGCATCGTCGGGGTTGCGGTCGGGGTGATATTTCATCGCTTGTTTACGGAAAGCTTTTTTAAGCGCGGCATCATCCGCACCTTTATCAACACCAAGAGTAGAGTAATAATCTGCCATGCGCTCTTTTTAGCACTATAAAGCTACGAGTGACAAGAAAAAAATGAAACTGAAATTAATTTTTTAAAGTCACCATAAGTGAAGGTGTTTGGTGTTCGCTCGGCAAAATACTAAAGCCAGCACCCACACTACCATCCATAACCATTTTCAAGGTGACGTTAGCAAAAAAGGCTTCCACATGATAACCAAGCGCAGCCCAAAGCTCGTGTGTGTTGCATTTAACACCGCCAACGCAGCCTTTGCCAGTCATGTCGGCGCCAGGTTCGGTGATGCCACAACGGGTCATGTCGGTATTCTCGTCTACAGCACCAATAGCTTCACTCAGGTAGGTTTGAGCAGGTGTTTTAGCCAAAGAATAACCGCCACCGGGTCCGCGCAAGCTGGTAACAACACCTGCTTTACGCAGTTTAGCAAATAACTGTTCAAGGTAAGATAACGAAATGCGTTGGCGCTCAGAAATTTCTGCCAAAGTAACAGGGCGGTTGAGTTCAGCTTCTAGCGTAACGAGGTCCAAGAGAGCCATAACGGCATAACGACCTTTGGTACTTAATTGCATTTAAATATTCTCCCTTAATAACCCTTTAATTTAGTCAAGAATAGAGTATTTAAGAGCACCTCGCAATTTAATTTCCACAAAAGTTGAAATGTGGGTGCCCAATTTGTTATCATGCCCGTTCAACAACTTAAGATTGCACAATTTTTTATGCCTGACGTTATTTTTCAAGGCCCTGAGGGCCGCCTAGAAGGTAAATATTTCCAAGCCGCAGACCCGCGCGCACCCATCGTATTGGTTAACCACCCGCACCCCATGCACGGCGGTACCATGAACAACAAAGTAACGTACCGCATGTTCGAAACTTTTGTTAAAGCAGGCTTTTCAGCCTTGCGCTTTAATTACCGCGGTGTGGGCAACAGCGAAGGCAGCTACGATAATGGTGTGGGCGAACTCGGCGATGCCGCAGCAGCCCTAGATTGGCTACATGCCCAACATCCCCACACCCCCGAAATTTGGGTGTCAGGCTTCAGCTTTGGCGCGTGGATCACCATGCAAATGATTATGCGCCGCCCCGATGTAAAACGCTTCATCGCCGTATCGCCGCCAGCAGGTAACTACGACTTTAGCTTCTTCAGCCCATGCCCCACAAGCGGCTTGGTTATGGTGGGCACCCACGACGAAATCACCCCTGCAGAAGATATTGAAACCCTCCTTAAGCACACCGCCCGTCAAAAAGGTGTGAAATTGCACCACGCAGTTATCGACTATGCCGACCACTTCTATACTCAACAGCAAGATGAGTTGGCTAATGTTGTCGGGCAATACATCAACAGCCAACGCAAAGAAATTGTAGGCAGCTAAAATCAAAAAGCGCCATTAAAAATAGCCCCAATCAGGGGCTATTTTTCTAGTGGCGTTTTTTTCGTGGAACAAGGCGCCAGTCGGTCATTTTTCTTATGCTAGCAAAGCCAATACCTTTGCCTGCAATTTTAGCGGCTTTTTTAGCTCTATTAGCAAGGTCAGAGCCAATATAAGAGCTTTCAATATAAACCTGATCAGATCGCTTTTGCTGCATAATAAGTGCAAGTTCTTCAATGGTTGAATTCATAACCTCAGATATTGCTATATAGCCGCTATTGTACGGCTCAATCATTTTTGCCATAGGGCTTCTCCTAAACGGGATGAAAA
>CALFWJ010000073.1 GCA_937928525.1 uncultured Alphaproteobacteria bacterium
AAAGTACAAGCGGAATTTGTCGCGCAAGGCGATGTCAGCTATGAAACGCATGTCATCAACGACCAACTCGGCGCAACACTTCTGATTAACTCACCAACAAAAAAAGCAGCCTAATGGACTGGAGCAAGCGCGTAACCGCCGCAGCCAAACTACAGACCGACCACTTGTATAAACATATCACTGATGATTTTAAAAATTCCATTGCTATCATCACAGTTAAACGTGGCCCACGTGGTAATCTAGTGGTTAAAAACATAAAACCAAGAATAAACAAACGCCCCCTATAAAAAGGGGCGTTTTTTGTTTGCAATTGGCCAAAAAGCTTGTTAAACACACATCTAGGTATATAAAAATCGCCCGCGCAAGCCGACGCAGGTGTCCATACTGGCTTATAACCTCGGCACAAAAAGAAAGACATTTTATGTCAGACTCTCAAATTTCTCAAAATCAAACAGTTTCCGAAGAGCTGCTGAACGCAGCGCTAGACGTTGACTTTACTGAACAACTCGACAAAACCTTCAGCGCCGACGGCTCTGTACTTGGTAAAGTTGCCCGCGGTATTGTGCTTAGCCTCGATAAAGACACCGCCATTGTTGACATTGGCATGAAGACCGAAGGCCGCATTTCGCTCCACGAATTTAAAGACAGCGAAACAGGTGAAATTACCATTAAAGCTGGCGACAGCGTTGACGTGTTTGTTGACAACATGGATAACCGTCGCGGTGAAGCTGTGCTCTCACGCGAAAAAGCCAAACGCGAAGAAGTGCTTGATAGCCTAGAAAAAGCCTTTGCTGACGGTGAAAAAGTGAACGGTATTATCTTTGGCCGCGTTAAAGGTGGCTTTATGGTAGATGTATCTGGTATCCTTGGTTTCTTGCCGGGTTCGCAACTAGACGCCCGCCCAGTAACCGACCCAACCCCTTACATGCACACTACGCTCGACTTCCAACTTGTTAAGCTAGACCGCGCCCGCAACAACATTATTGTATCGCGCCGCACTGGCATGGATGAAGAATCTGTTGCCAACCGTGAAGAGCTACTCGCAGACATGCATGAAGGCAAAAAAGTTAAAGGGATCATTAAAAACATCACGGACTACGGTGCATTTGTGGACCTTGGTGGCCTAGACGGACTGCTGCACATCACGGACATGGCATGGCACCGCATTGGCCACCCAAGTGAAATCTTGACGCTTGGCCAAAGCATTGACCTTATGGTTGTTCGTTACGATGCCAAAAACCAACGCGTAAGCCTTGGCCTGAAGCAACTCAACGACGATCCATGGAAGAACGTTGAAGCTGGCTTTGCCATTGGTAACCGCACGAAAGGTAAAATTACAAACATCACGGACTACGGTGCATTTGTAGAGCTTGCCCCAGGTGTTGAAGGTCTTATCCACGTTAGCGAAATGAGCTGGACACGTAAGAACGTACACCCAGGTAAAGTTGTTTCTACTTCTGAAGAAGTTGAAGTTGAAGTTCTTGAAATTGACCGCGACAAGCGCCGTATTAGCCTTGGCCTTAAGCAGTGCCAAGACAACCCATGGAGCACGTTCTCGAGCGGCTTTAAAGTGGGCGATATCGTTGAAGGTAGCATCCGCAGCCTGACTGACTTTGGTGTATTCCTTGGCCTGAACGACGACATTGACGGCCTTATCCACGTCTCTGACCTCGCTTGGGAAGGTACCGGCGAAGCTGAGCTACGTCAGTACAAAAAAGGCGACACTGTTAAAGCCCGTATTCTGGCTATTGACCCAGAAAAAGAGCGCGTTGCCCTTGGTGTTAAACAACTCGACGGCGACCCATTCACTGTTGTAGCTGATACTTACAAACGTGGCCAAGTGGTTAACGTTACAGTAACCGACACCGACAGCGACGGTATTACCGTAAGCCTTGACGGTGTTGAAGCTTACATCCGTAGCCGCGATCTAGGCGTTGAGCGCTCCGAGCAAAATACCGACCGCTTTAAAGAAGGCGACGTGATTGAAGCGAAGATTACAACGCTTTCTACTCGCGACCGTAAACTGAACATCTCACTCCGCGCCCTCCAGCAGGATGAAGAGAAAGAAGCTGTTAAAGCTTACGCAAGCCAAGAAGACTCTGGTAACAGTGCCTTCGCAGACGCACTTGCTCAAGCTGGTGTTAAAACAGACGCTAAAGCAGAAAAGAAAACAGCGGCCAAAAAGCCTGCTGCTAAAAAAGCTGCTAAAGCAGACGACGCTGATGATGACGCAACCGCCACAAGTGGCCAGTTCTTCGATCTTAAAAAGACCGACAAGTTTGAGCTTTACGAAGATAAAAAAGGTGAATACCGCTGGAAAGTTGCTGCAAGCAACGGTGAAAACATCGCCGCCTCAACTGAAGGTTACAAAAAAGAAGCTGACGCGCAAGCTAACTTCGACCGTGACCGCTCAGGCGATAGCGTAGAGCTTTACACCGATAAAGCCGGCGAATTCCGCTGGCGTGCGAAGGCAAGCAACGGTAATATCGTTGCTGCCACAACCGAAGGCTACAGCGCTAAGCGTTCAGCCACGGCTAACATTAAACGCCACGGCTACACCACCGCTCAAACAACTGAGCTAAAAGACGAAGCGTAAGTTTCTACCTCTCAGTTCAAAACGGCTCTTTGGAGCCGTTTTTTTTTGGTCTTGCAAAGTAAGCCTGATATACCTATATATAAATTAAGTATCCACCTTCTCTTTTAAAAGGAATTTCCTTATGCCTAAATTTATTCTTATTGTTGAAGACAGCCCTTCTCATAGTGCCAGCATAGCTGCAGCTCTTGATGTAGCTGGTTATCATGAAGATAATGGTTACGAGCTCAT
>CALFWJ010000074.1 GCA_937928525.1 uncultured Alphaproteobacteria bacterium
CCACAGGTAAAAACACCCCTTCTCCCAACACCAGCGGCACATCTGCCGCAAACGCCATATCTGCCAATACCTGCGCATCAATCTTACCAGAAGCCATATAGCTTCCACCATTCCAGCTAAATTCTTGCGTAAACACCTGTCCGCCATGAGCATTCGTCAAAACCAGAATACGCTCAGCTTCTCCAAATCGCTCACGCACCTCACCAGCATGGCTCAACAGTAAGGCCTCCAAAGCAGTTACACTTTGCACCCTTAAACTTGATTTCACCAACATCATGGCCTCAATCACACTATAAGCTACCCGCAGCCCAGTAAAACTGCCGGGGCCGCGCACCAAAATAACATCCGTCACATCAGATAAAGCAATGCTTCCATCACTCAACAACCCCTCCAATCCAGCATGGAAGGTATCACTCGCCCGCACATCAACGCCAACATGCTCATAAACATTGCCTTCAATCTCTGCCTCTAAAGCCAAATACAGCGGCCGAACCGCTGTATCTATATATAAAGTAACCGACAAAATGGTACCTAACGCTTCAATTGTTTAAAGAATGGCAAAGAATCATCCAAAATCAATAAAGTCTCGTCATCATTCAAAGTCGCCTCATAAGCTTCAAGCGAACGCACAAAACCATAAAAGTCAGCATCTTTATTAAAAGCTCGACCCGTAATCTTAATCGATTCCGCATCGCCAGCACCACGCAAACTCTGTGCATCACGCTCAGCTTCAGCAATTAAAATTGTCCGCTGTTTTTCAGCATCTGCTCTAATTTTTTGCGCGTCCTCAGCACCCGTTGCTCTAATTTCTTTCGCTTCTTTTTGGCGTTCAGCCTGCATGCGTCTAAAAATAGCACTAGCATTTTCTTGCGGTAAATCAGCGCGTTTAATGCGCACATCCACAATTTCAATCCCAAACGGCGCCGCTTGTTTACTTGCTTCGGCCTGAATATCATTCACCAACCGCTGCCGATCACCAGACACTAATTCTTCCAAACTCTCCTGCGCTACAACCCGACGAATATTCGAGTTCACAATTAAGTCAATTCGCGTCACCGCAGAATTTTCAGTCCGTACTGCCTGATAGAACTTCTGCGCATCCACAATTTTCCAACGCGTAAAGCTATCCACCACAACCCGTTTTTTATCAACAGTTTGTACTTCTTCAGGGCTAGAGTCCGTCTCCAGCACACGCTTATCAAAAAAGTGCACCTGCTGATAAAACGGCACTTTAAATTTAAGCCCAGGTGTTTCAATCAGCCGATCAACTTTACCCAGCGCCAGCACCATGGCCTGATCCGTTTCTTTTACAATAAACAACGTGTTCACCGTTAAAACAAACAGCGCAAACGCTCCTACAATCATCATCATTGGTTTAGGCATTTTATTTGCCTCCCTTTTTCAATTCATTCAGCGGAAGATAAGGCACAATCCCCTTACCAGCTTCACCAGTCACGATAACTTTGCTCGTACCAGCCAATACTTTCTGCATGGTTTCAATGTATAAACGCTGCTTGGTCACATTACGCGCCTTACGGTATTCCGCCAATTGCGCTTCAAACCGGTTAGCGGCACCCTGGGCTTCAGCCACGCGCGCACCTTTATAAGCCTCGGCATTCTGTAAAATCTGAGAAACCTCACCTCGCGCCCGCGGAATAATATCATTCGAGTACCCCTTAGCTTCATTCACAGCCCGTTCAGCATCAGCCCGAGCAGCCTGAATATCTCTAAACGCATCAATCACGGCTTTAGGAGGGTTCACTTCCTGAAGTTCAACTCCCGTAATTAAAACACCTGCACCATAACTATCTAAAACAGACTGAATAAGCGCCTGCGCCGCATCCTGTACTGCCTGTTTATTGCCCGCTAACGCATCATCAATCGGGCGTTGGCCAATCACTTCACGCATTGCACTTTCTGCAACGTTTTTAATGGTATCAGGGATATCTTTAACGTTAAACAAGAAGCTACGTGCATCGGCAATTTTCCACCGAACAGAAAAATCTAAGTCTAAAATATTTTCATCACCTGTTAACATCAGCGATTCAGCCGGCACATCCCGTACACTGGTATTAGAAGAAGTGCGTCCACCAAAACGGTTACTCACAACACCACGATACCCAACACCTACAATGTTTTCACGCGTTACCTGCGGCTTAACAACTTCTTCAATCGGGCTTGGTAAGTGATAATGCAACCCTTCACTGGTTGTCCGTGCATAAGCACCAAAGCGTGTCACCACACCTTCTTGGTCAGGTTTAACAATATAAAAACCAGATGCCAGCCAAATCAAAACCGCGGCCCCAATCATATAAATAGGCAATTTGGTATTGCCACCGCCATTACCCGCACGGCCACCACCTCCGCCGCCAAGGCGTTGAATCTTATCTTGCATTTGCTGCAATAAATCTTCTAAATCGGGTTGGTTTTGCGCGCCTTTACGGGGCTGAACACCCACTGGCTTACGCCCAGCGCTCCCTCTAGCACCACGGCCAGAAGCAGGTTTTTTCACATCGCCCCAAGGACCTTTACCATTGTCCCAAGCAAAAACTTTATCTAAAAAATTCATTTTTATTCCTTTTAATTAAGTGAACAAAGCCTAAGGCAACCCAAGTTAAAACTCAAGAAAAACCGTTATTTTGCCTTTTTCTCAACCAGTAAAGCGTTGGCACCCACTACCTCACCAGCCCCAACAACCGCATTGCCAGCCACAACAGCGCCAGCATAAATCACTGCACCCGCTTCAATCGTTGGCGCACTGGCTTCCTCACGGCGTTTGCGCCCCAAAGTCACGTTCTGATAAATCACAGCGCCAGATTTAACCTTAACCCCCGCTCCAATCACAATGCCTATCCCATGGGGAAAATGAACACCACCGTCAATCTCAGCATTCGGCTCTAAGTAACATCCCGTCAAAATTTGGCTAAACCGCTCAATAACCTTACCCAACAACTTAAACACATGTCCCATTCGCCATAAAGGCGCGTAAACTCTATAACAAAATAACGCCAAAAATCCGCTATTGAAAAAGAAACCCCACAAAAAGCCCCAGGGCGTCGCACTTAATCCAGCCGCCCGTAAATCCGCTGCTATTTTACTTAACATCACACCAATCCCCGTAATTTTTTATAACACGCCTGACGCCGCGCCTTCACTTTAGCATAAGCATAATCTTCTGCTTTCGCTAAATTAACCCCAGACGCCTCAGCTAACCCTTCAGCATTCAACACATGATGCTCTAAACACGCTACCAAAGCAGTCAAATCATTCGATGGCACAATAAATTGCGACGGAATAAGTTCATTCACACCGCCTACATCGCTGCCCACACAAGGCAAACCCAAAGCCATCGCCTCAATCATCGCTCGCGGCAATCCTTCTTGACGCGACGGCAGCACAAACATATCCGCCCCCGCCACAACATCTCGCACCGCAGCACCAAAAGGCAACAAGCCCGTAAAAGTCACATAGTCACGCACGCCAGCCTCTACCGCCAAGCTTTCAATCAAACCGCGCTCAGCACCATCCCCAATAAAAGTTAAGTGTACATCTAATCCCTTTGCTCGCAACGCCGCCAAAGCAGAAAGCAAGATATCCTGCCCCTTTATTAACCGCTGCATCATCGCCACATTCACCAACATAAAGCGCTTTTTCTCAAAGCTTGTCACGCTTCTTGGTTTATCCGCAAACGCCTCAGCCGCTAGATCCAGCGTTGTATAATGGGTAGAAAATCCATCTAAACGGGGAGGATAAACCACCTGCAACTGCTTCTCAG
>CALFWJ010000075.1 GCA_937928525.1 uncultured Alphaproteobacteria bacterium
TTCAACATAGAGCGCTAGCCGTGGGTCATTCCGTTTACGGTTATCGCAAACATGTAAAGCACGATGCAGTAATGCTGTGATAGATTTTGTTTTAGGTTCTAAGATTTTCTGCCTCATTATTAAGATTCCGTCTGATGTTTCATGGTTTAAATAATGAATACATTGCATTCAACTATCCTGCAAGAATTTTTTATCCTTTTGCCACAACCTCTTTTCCCTGCTAAAAAGAATATATTATGGCTAAACTCAAACACGACCCTAACACCATTGCCGATAACCGCCGCGCGCGGTTCGATTATGAAATTCTGGATACCTATGAGGCTGGCGTGATGCTGGAGGGGAGCGAGGTTAAGTCTATCCGCAATGGTGCCGTGCAAATTAACGAGGCTTATGTGAGCGTGATGGGGCATGAAATTTTTTTAATTGGCGCGCACATTGCCAAATACGCCAACGCTGGCTATGCGGGCCACACTGACGAACGCCGCACCCGTAAACTACTGCTACATGCCAAAGAAATTACAAACTTGAAAAAAGAGCGAGAAGCACAGGGCTGCACGCTCATCCCTCTAAAGCTATACTGGAAAAACAACCGCGTGAAGCTACGCATTGGCGTGGCTAAGGGTAAAAAGCAACATGATAAACGGGCTAGTATTAAGGAGCGCGATTGGAACAGGCAAAAACAACGCATGTTTAAAGGTTAATCGTGGCCGAATTCTTCCACACAAAAACCCGTCGTGAATTATCGCTGTTGCTAACTTCTTTTAGTATAGGTAAGCCCGCCGACACATCGTTTGCGTTGGTGTTTGTGGGCGGCGCCCTGCCTACCGCCGAAGTTACGGCCATTAAAGAAGCGGTTAAAATTTGCGATGTGGTAGTGACTATATGGCTGCCTGCACTGGCACGGCCTGCTAAAGGCCAAGCTAAGGTAAGTGCGCCTGGCGAGAGTTACCATGCAGCACTGCAAAAGTTGGGCGTTGATATTTTTGCGCTCCTGCCAGAAGATGGAACGGCAGCCCACGTTGTTCTGCACGACAAACGCACCAACGTCACACCAGAAACCACCACCGCTTTATTGCAAGGCATTACAACTGTTTTACCTAATTTGGTGGTTATCCCCCGTGTGCATGTGCAAATTAGTGCCACCGTGCGCAAATTAATGAGCACTTTTGGCGATTTAGCCGCTATTCGTACTGTATAGCCCAAAGTGTAGGCACTTATCAGATCAAAAAGTGCTATTTAACTTGAGTTTGAGCGCCTAAACATCGTATATTTTCAGGAACAAATTGACACAAGGGGAACCTGAAGACATGAAGCTATCTATTTCACGCGAAACGCTGCTTAAAAACCTTCGCCACATGAGCGCAGTGGTAGAAAAACGCACAAGTATTGCTATTCTATCTAACGTTAAGTTAGAAGCTGCGAACAATCAGCTTAAATGTACAGCAACCGATAATGACATTACCGTGCAAGGTAACGCCGAAGCCTTTGTAGAGCAAGAAGGCACCACAACTGCCAGTGCCGCAAAGCTGTTTGAAATTATCAGTAAAATCCCTGAGGGTGTGATGGTGAATATGGAGCTGCAAGATGGTGGCAACCGCCTGAGCATTGCTGCTGGTAAATCTAAATTCTCGCTGGCGTGCTTGCCCGCCGATGCCTTCCCCGATATGACTGCATTTGATGGTGGTGTTAGCTTCATGATGAACGCCAACGACTTAACCCGCGCCCTCACGAAAGCCCAATTTGCCGCAAGTACTGACGACACCCGCGCCTACCTAAACGGCGTATATATGCACATCGCAGAAGCAGACGCCGGCACCGACGGTAACGTGCTGCGCTTTGTGGCGACCGATGGCCACCGTTTAGCTAAGGTTGACCTTGGTATTCCTGAAGGTGCAAACGATATTTCAGCCGCTATTTTGCCGCGTAAATGCGTGGCTGAACTTAAAAAACTTGCTGAAGGTACCAAAGAAGTTAAACTGACACTCACAGATAAAAAACTACAAGCTGAAGCGCAAGATATTGTGCTGACCAGCAAACTGGTTGACGGCACCTTCCCTGATTATGGCCGCGTTATCCCCAAAGATAATACACAAGAAATGGATGTAGCACGTAAAACGCTCATGCAAGCAGTTGACCGCGTGGCCATTCTTTCACATGAAAAATCTCGCTCAGTGCGCTTTGCTTTAAGCGAAAATAACCTGCACATTTCTGCCAACAACCCCGACCAAGAAAACGCCGCTGAAGACGTAAAAGTAGAATATAAAGAGGACGCCCTAGACGTTGGCTTTAACGCCCGCTACGTAGCTGATATTGGTGGCCAAATTGACGGTGACGACATGCAATTCTTCTTCAAGGATAGCCAAAGCCCTGTGCTGGTGAAAGACCCAAAAGACACCACAGCACTGTTTGTCGTGATGCCGATGCGGATTTAATATTCGGTATTAACCGCGCAAAAAAGGCAGCCGAGGCTGCCTTTATTTATGTCATAAGTTCTGATAAGAAATAACGAAAAAGAAGCCGTCGTTTATCGTCATTTAGTTGCATTTTACGGCTTACTTCTGTTTCATCTGCATCAAATAAAAGTGGGTCATATTCTAGGTGGACACCTAATAATAAAGCCTTTCCTTCTCCTGAATCACACAATAAAACAGCCGGACAATCTTGGTGTTGGCTATAACGTGCTAGCACTTTAACGGCTGCGTCTTTTTCTACGTCTTCAAACCAGCCGCCACCATGCGAATATGCAAGTTGATTTAAGTCTTCTCTATCTTCAATACATAAAGGTACAAAGCTAAGCCCATCGGCGGTGTGGTAATCGTAGTTACCGTTTAAGGGCCCAACACCTGTGCCTTTAAAAAAGCCTAAATTATCTTCGGTGATACGCTCTAGATGTGCATCGCCTTTGGCAAATTCAATGCGGCTACACCCAAAGTAGGCGCCAGCACACAGGCCTAAGTATTTTCCGCCAGTTTGCACATAGTTTTTAATGGCCGCCATACCTGTATTACCAAGGCATGCACGCATTGGCGTTGTGGCACCACCTGGCACAACAAAGAGATTTGTTTTTGCCTGCCAATTCTTATTTTTAATATCTTCGGCGCTTAAAATTGACACGCTTATGTGGCTGCCAAGCGCTTGCACAATGCCGTAGTAGGTTCGGTTTAACGAATCGCACGTCACGCCGACATCGCCATAAATAGCCACATTTATATCGCTTTCTAAAAATTTAGAAAACTTTTTAAGTGGTAAAATAGTTTGCTCAGAAGTGGACATCAGCCAGCTTACTTTTTGTTCAACAGTTTCTATGTTTGTTTGCATAGATTATTCTCCAAAACGGTAACAAGATTTACGCATAAATACCATTATTCTCCTTGCGTGAATAGCCGATACTTTGCTACAACATTCTCACCTGGTCGATTAGCTCAGCGGTAGAGCATCACATTGACATTGTGAGGGTCACTGGTTCGATCCCAGTATCGACCACCATTCTCTTAATTTTGACTGTAAAAAAATAGCCCCTGCGGGCTATTTATATAAAGTGCTTTAACTATTTTTACTGAAACATCCGACGGCGCTCAATGGCTGTTTTTACATTTTCAGCAATTTGCGCAGCGTCTTGATCTGAATAACCTTCGTCGGCAAACATTTCACGGATAATACATAGCGGGCACTCTACGCCATCCAATACGGCTGAATGATAAATTTCTTGTGCGATACTTAAGTTATTATTTGTGAGCATGGGACGCTCCCTCCTGCTTTATATTTGTTCTTAATTTCTATTAGTTTTTACGAAGCAATCTTCATTTTGGTTTCATGTTTTTTTATTTAATGCGTATTTCTCAAAAATCGTGCTATTAAAATCACACACATTCTATTTTTGTGTTTTTCATGTCGCAAAAAGAATTGCGGCGTCGAAAAATCACGCCTATAGTTCTACACATACGGCGCCCCCTCCTCCCCCTACCCTGGCGCCGGCTTTCTAGGCCTTCGCATCCCCCTTGGCGAAGGCTTTATTATTTTCGTAAATTTCCACAAAAAATCCCCCCAACGCAAATGCGCCGGGAGGAAAAAATCGTTATTCAGGCAAAACCCGTTAACCGCTACAGCTCACGCCGCTTAGCATGCACGTGGCACACATAGGATGGTTAAGCGATATTGTTGCCAACCATGCCTTTGATAATGTTATGCCTGTTTTAAACTGCTCATCGTAGGGGATAAGCGTACAAGCTGTTACTTCTGCCGTTTTGGCACCTTTACGGTGAACAATTGTCGGCTCTGAGCTGCACATGAGGTCGTTTGGTTTTTTATTCAGAATATTCCAACATGATGTTGTAATTTCTGGTACTTCGCGACTGGCATCCATTTTAGGAAACAATACTAAACGATCTGAGCGGTCTGCTGGCACATCAATGCCTTCAGCCGCAAACAACGTTTTATAGTTTTCCCGATATTCAAGCTCGTTTGCTGTATCGAGTGCATGATTTTCTTCAAACGGTTTGTGCCCTGCAATATCAAGTTGGAACGCATGGCCTTTGGTTTGGTTTAGCTCAGAAAGCATTTGCAACCCTTTAATCATGGGTGCCCAAGCTTTTGAACCACGCACAGCTTCATGACCTATTTGACTATAATGATCAATCGACACGCGAATAATCATTTTATCACCATAAGCACTGGTTAAGGCTTTTATTGCATTCCACACGGCCTTATTTTGCATGGGCTGCATGGCGTTAGTTAAAAGCAAGAGCTTAAAGCCACGCGCCAAAATGGTAGTCATAATCGGGATGATATCTGGGTTCATGCAGGGCTCACCGCCGGTAAGGGCGATTGTTTCTGTTCTGAAATCACTTTGACGAAATTCAATTTCATCCAGATATGTAACTACATCAGCATATTTTATATATTGCAGCCGGTCATTTAGTGGGCCGGATTCAATGTAACAACCGTCACATTCAATGTTGCAAAGTGTGCCGGTATTAAACCACACGGTTGTGAATCCGCCGTAATGTTTAGGATTTAGTTTTGCCCGTTTTT
>CALFWJ010000076.1 GCA_937928525.1 uncultured Alphaproteobacteria bacterium
ATCTATGGAAGGGTCAATAACCTTCAAATGACTCTTAATAGCTTTTTCAGCAGCAGGGTTAAAGAGCCATGCTAAAATACGAACATGGTTAGGAGATCTATTACCAGTTTCAACATAAAGCATCACTTCATACTTATCATAGGTGAGTTTCCAAAGTTCGTCATTAAGGCAAGAGTGTGTTTTCTCTGCAGAAAAAGGTATTTGTTTACTGCTGGTACCAAGATTATTTAAAAGCTCTTGAACGAAATTCTCAGAAGATCTTTGATAAAATTCTTCCTGGTGGAGAATATCCCCCATACCCAGGACAAGGCGCATGATTCTCGTAAAAGCGAGTAGGCGAGTATCACAGGTTTGATCCCAAAATGTAGGTGATAGTAAAGCTACTGACTGCTGGAAAGGGACATTTAAGGGCCCAAGAGGAGCTAATGCGTTAGGATTTATAGCTCTTCCGTCAGATAATATAAGTTCACTCATTGGAGTATCCTTTCAAAAAAGTGAAGTGTTTCGGTAAATTCTTTACACTTTCTTTTACGTATACTTTCGAGAAATGTCAAATATTTAATAAAATAGCAAAAATACAACAACCTGTAACTTAAAAGCATCAAAATGGCTGCGCACGTCTTATACTCAATATAAGATAAGCGCAATGAAAAGAGTATTTTACGCTACTGTTGCTGCAACCTGCCTTATGGCACTGCTTCCTTATGGCGCAGAGGCTGGCATTTTGAACAAAATTTTAAGCGGCCAAACAAAAACTAGTGAGACACCACAGGTTATTCCCTTCACCACCTTCGATGCAGAACGCCAAGCGGCGCAAAAAAACTTAGCTTGTAAGTGGGTAAGTATTCCGCCAGCGCATCAGCGCTCAGACTTCGACTTTTTATGTAAGGGCGGTACTTGGGCGACCATTAGTTATATGCTGGACCGTAACAAGCAAGACAGCAGTGCTCTTGGCCGTGCACGCCTTGTGTGGCGACAATGGCACCCAGATGCCCACCCAAGCGGCGGCGAAGCGCATTCTGTTCAGCCGTTTTTAACCCATATTCTTCATCATCTTATTCCAGCAAACCAAGCGCAAGACGTAGAATATGCCTTTTGGCAAACAAAAAACCGTACATGGGAAAACGCAGACTTAAAAATAACTTATACGCACAATCCTAAAGCAGACCATAATTTACACCGGCTAGAAATTATAGGTAAGGCCCCTAAACTTGGGTTAGTAACAGGTCAAACTCAGTACGCACCAAAGACGCAGCCTAAGCCACAATTTACGGCACCATCTCAGCCACTCACTCAAATTAAGCTACCCGAGCCAGCGCCAGCACAACAAAAAGTAAAAGAGCCAACATATTCACCTCAGAATATTAAACCGCCTGTTGCTGCTCCAGTTGAACCTAAGGCTCCTACTTATGTTGCGCCAGCCCCTAAATCTAAAGTGCAAACGTCAGGTCAATCATCTGGCCGAGCAGTTCCTGCTTATCAAGCATTACCTAATGCAAAATCTGCGGCACCAGCGCAATCAACGGCAGCTATTCCAACGCTTAAAAAACAAGACAAGCTTGATTTAGGGGCTGATGTTAATATTCCGCCACCACCGTCTGTGTTCTTGCCAGCAAAAGATCCTTTAAAAATTGCGCCAAAATCTATACCAGCACTTCAGCAAACAGATGATGCGCAGTTACAAGCATTACCAACGGGGGAAGTGCCGCTTAAAAATCAACTCTTGCAAGATTATTACCGTGCTGAAAATAATACTCAACGCTATCGTGATCGCGCAGAAGGCAGTCCTACGCCATTAGGCGAGAAAATTATTGAGGAAGAGCTCAACCCAAAGCCACCTCAACCCGTTAAACCTATTACTAACTAATGAACAACAATAAATAAGGAAATGATCTAATGTCTAAAACTAAAATTGCAATCGCACGTGGTGATGGTATTGGTCCAGAAATTATGGACGCAACCCTCAAAATTTTAGATGCAGCAGGCGCACAAATAGACCCTACATTTATTACAATTGGTAAAGAAGCCTACGACGCAGGCATTATGACAGGCATCTCAGAAGAAGATTGGAACGTGGTTAAAGACTTAGGAATTATTTTAAAAGCGCCTCTCACAACGCCGCAAGGTGGTGGCTATAAAAGTGTTAACGTAACACTCCGTAAAGGTTTTGGTATGTTTTCCAATGTACGCCCAGTTCGTACGTTTGAGCCATTTATCCATTCTAAGCATGAAAAAGTAGATATGGTTATCGTACGTGAAAACGAAGAAGACCTTTACGCAGGTGTAGAATACCGCCAAACTTTAAACACTTGCCACAGTGTTAAGTTTATTAGCCGCACAGGGAGCGAGATGATTATTCGTTACGCCTTTGAATATGCACGTGCAAATGGCCGCAAAAAGGTAACTGCTTTGGTAAAAGACAACATCATGAAAATCTCTGATGGCCTTTTCCACACAACATTTAAACTTGTGGGTGAAGAGTACCCCGAAATTGAAAAAGAG
>CALFWJ010000077.1 GCA_937928525.1 uncultured Alphaproteobacteria bacterium
CAACAAATGATGGGCAATGAAACACCCGATTTAGATGATGCCGATCAATTTAAAAGCTTTTTCAAGACGATTCAGAAGCTCAATGAAGAAGATAAGCTTATGGCCTATCATGATCGCTCAGACGGCGGTTTATGGGCAACATTAAACGAAAGGGTATTTGCCGGACGTTGTGGTGCGATTGTTGATATTCAAACTGACCTACTGAGCACGTTATTTAATGAAGAGCTTGGTGCCGTTATTCAGGTTGCTAAAAAAGATGAGGCGGCTGTGCTTGCGGAGTTTGGTGCGCAAGGTCTCGAAGCCTGTGTATCGGTATTAGGTACAGCATACACTTTCCAACGTATCGTCGTAACGCAGGCAGGGGAAACAATTTTAGAGGAGTCTCGTGCCGACTTGCAAAAAGCGTGGTCCGAAACCTCGTATCGACTTCAAGCGTTAAGAGATAACCCTAATTGTGCAAAACTTGAGTACGAACGGATTGCTAATAATCAAGATGGCGGTTTGTTCTCCAATTTAAGCTTTAATCCAAATGAAAACATTGTTGAGTCATTAACTAACGATAAAATGCGTCCAAAAGTCGCTATATTGCGCGAACAAGGTGTTAATGGCCATGTTGAAATGGCAGCGGCATTTTTTAAAGCAGGTTTTGAGTCGGTCGATGTTCATATGAGCGAACTGATTTCGGGTAAAAAAGACCTGTCTGAATTCGTCGGTTTGGCCGCTTGTGGAGGCTTCTCGTATGGTGACGTATTAGGCGCTGGTGAAGGCTGGGCGAAATCTATTTTATTTAATCAACAAGCGCGACAAACGTTTAGTGATTTCTTTAATCGGCCCGATACTTTCGGTTTAGGTGTTTGCAATGGTTGCCAAATGTTGTCGAATTTACGTGAGTTGATTCCGGGCGCAGAAGCGTGGCCGCACTTTGTTAGAAATGAGTCAGAGCAATTTGAAGCGCGTGTTGCAATGGTGGAAATTCAATCATCGCCGTCTATTTTGCTGGCGGGTATGGAAGGCTCGCAACTACCTGTCGCGGTTGCACATGGCGAGGGTCGTGCTGAGTTTAACAACGATGACATCAGCGGACATATCGCGTTGAGGTATATTGACCATGAAGGTGAGGTGACGGAACAATTTCCATTTAACCCCAATGGCTCTGCGCAAGGTAATACAGGCCTAACGACAGATGATGGCCGCTTCACTATTATGATGCCACACCCAGAACGTTGTTTTAGAACGGTACAAAACAGTTGGGCACCTGAAGAATGGCAAGAAGACGGTGCTTGGTTAAGAATGTTTAGAAATGCTCGGAAGTGGGTTGGTTAAACGCCAAGCTGGCTAAAAAGCCTCTAAATATGTTGAGGTGCTAGTCCCATATTCCAAATAATCACAGTCGTGATTAAGATGCCAACCAGTGTTACCAAACCCATGGTAAGCACAGAGCTCGCCAGTAAAAACCCTTTTTCTGGGTTAATTTCTAATACGACGGCAGGGCCAGAGTAGAGTAGATAAACGCTGTAAGCAATACTACAAAGTGCAACGAGCATTATCAGCCAAGGGACCGGAATCAGCGCAACAAAACCACTAATGAATAGCGGGGAAAGGATCGCTGTACTTAGCATCATGCATGTTGCTAGAGGCTTATCTGCGCCATAAGTGGTGGACATCCAGTGAATCGTTTTACCTATAATCCCGATGGCGGCAAGGCTGGCAATGTAAAAGCCAATAACCAAAGGAATGGTGCTGCTTTCGGTTAATTTGAAGTTGGTTTCACCTATATTCCAACCAATTTGTGTAGCTCCAATATAGGCCGAGATAGCGGGTATGGCCGCTAAAATCATACCGTGACTCAAGAAACTGCCAAGAACACTGCGTTGTTCGTTACGTATTTTGACCCATTCATTAGTAGGGTTTAGAAAAATTCCAGTTAGGTGATTAAGTAACATATGCAGTGGGTCCCAAAAAAAGGTAGTAAAGTATTGATTGCTAAGATACCCAAAAAGATAATGGGTTAGGGTTAAACATGCTTTTTTCTTGATTTACATCAATAACTAAAGGCTAAGTGTTATGTGTTTATGTAGTATTTTCTCTTATTGTTAATTTTAAATTACTTTTAGTATGGTTGAGAATATTTTCATTAGTGCGTTTTTGATGGGTTTACTGGGGTCAACTCACTGTGTTGCTATGTGTAGCGGAATTGTGGGTGTGTTAAGCCAAAAAGCTAGCAATCCAGTGCCTGCCTTTAGTGGTAAAATAGTGGGTGTTGTGTTGACTTATAATGCAGGGCGCATTGGTAGTTATTGTTGTATAGGCGTATTGGCGGGGTTTGTTGGGGAGTTTGGCTTCGGCTTTCTTGACTCTGAAACGACGTTATTTTATTCGAGATTATTGACCTCTATTTTTATGGCGTCATTTGCTGTTTATTTGATGGGCTGGCCTAGTTTTTTACCTTACCTAGAAAAAAAAGGGCAGTCTATTTGGCGCTTGATTTCTCCTCTTACACGTAAATTAATCCCAATACGTTCGCTGCCGCAGTCATTTTTATTAGGTTTAATATGGGGTTGGTTACCCTGCGGGCTTGTTTACTCCGCAGTTGCGCTTAGTTTATCAACAACAAAAGCGGCGTATGGCGCGATCACGATGCTATCTTTTGGTTTAGGAACGTTGCCTGCCTTGTTACTTATGGGCTTGGCGTCACAGAAATTAACGCATTTAAAAAAATCTACAAAAATACGTCAAATCGCAGCAGCGATAGTATTTGTTCTAGCAATTATGCATTTGTTTTCCATTGGTATACTCCCGCACTCGACCCATGCAGGACACTAATTTTAGACTTACAGTTTTTTGTTGGGTTCTACGGACTTACCGGGTGTGCTTTTGTCGGCCTTCTCATCGTTGAAAATGTCATGAGCAGGGCCTTCTAAATCATCAAACTGCCCTGATCGAACAGCCCACAGAAATAAAAAAACCACTAAGCCAATAACGACAATAGAGAGGGGGATTAATAGGAAAAGACTATCCATAAGCTTTCTGTTTTGACTCTATGTCGTTGATCGTGATTGAAAACGTATTCTAAATGAGTTTAAAACAACGACTAATGAGCTAATCGAC
>CALFWJ010000078.1 GCA_937928525.1 uncultured Alphaproteobacteria bacterium
GCCATGAAGCCATCGATCACGCGGTGGAAGAGTTTGCCGTCGTAGTAGCCTTCACGCGTGAGTTCTTTGATGCGCTCGACGTGGTTGGGAGCTTGCTCGGGGTACATCTCGATTGTGACACGGCCGTCTTTAAGATCGAGGTAAAGTGTGTTTTCTGGGGTTGCGGCGGTAGCTGTGGTCATGAGGAAGAGTCCTAGAATTGTTGTTAATAGTGTGCGCATGGTTTGTGCTTTCTTGTTTGTTGGGGTACATTACCTGAATTATATGTTGATGTGAACCCAAAGAATATTTTTTAAGCAATGATTAAATTAGACAGAAAAACTGCATTGGTCACTGGCGCGAGCCGCGGGATTGGTAAAGCCATTGCGGCGCAGTTGGTGGAATTAGGTGCAGAAGTGATTATTTGTGGTACCAATGAAGAGAGTTTACGGGCTACCGCAGGCGAAATTGGTGCTGCCCGCACAATTGCAGCGGACTTAAGCACGCTTGAAGGTGTTGAAAAAGTTGTCCTTCAGGCGGGCAAGGTGGATATTTTGGTGAACAATGCGGGTATTACGCGCGACGGTTTGTTCTTGCGCCAAAGCGATGCGGATTGGGCGGACATTTTGCAGGTGAATTTAACGGCGGCGGTGAAGCTGACGCGTGGATTATTGGGTGGGATGTTAAAGCAGCGACGTGGGCGGGTGATTAATATTACCAGCGTTGTGGGGCATACGGGCAATGTGGGCCAAACGAATTATGTAGCGGCTAAGGCGGGGTTGACGGGCTTTACGAAGGCGTTAGCGCAGGAAGTATCGCGCAAGGGGATAACCATTAACTGCGTAGCGCCTGGATTTATTGAAACAGCAATGACGGCTGAGCTGCCTGAGGCGACTATGGCCGACTATGTGAGTAAAATTGCCGCGCGGCGATTTGGCAGCAGTGCTGATGTGGCGGCGGCGGTGGCGTTTTTGGCGAGTGATGCCGCGAGTTATATTACGGGGACAACTTTGCATGTGGACGGGGGTATGGTGCGGTAGTTACTTTATTTTAAAAAAGCTCTCTTGCTGAGGGCTTTTTTATTGACGAAGCTCCACCTTCCGTATACCTTAAGAAAATTGTTTTAATTGGGGGTCGCCCCTTCCCTTTTTCCTTCTAATGCCTGCAGGCGGGAGATTATTATGTGTTTGAAAAAATCTGCGTTTAAAAAACTCATGTATAAAAAAGAATACGCCAAAGCTATTAAACAGCTCAGGAATCGCGAAGGTTTAACCCAAGACCAATTTTGCACTAAATTTGGTTTTCCTGTTGGTACCTTAAGAAATTGGGAACAAACCAATGCCAAGCCTGATGCGGCCAGCTTTATTTTATTGTGTATGATAGATTCAGACCC
Organism: uncultured Alphaproteobacteria bacterium; assembly: GCA_937928525.1. Classification (GTDB taxonomy): domain Bacteria; phylum Pseudomonadota; class Alphaproteobacteria; order UBA2136; family UBA6156; genus CALFWJ01. The sequence goes on from CALFWJ010000078.1 coordinate 1,373, forward strand.
TTCATATATATCTGAGGTTATAAAAGAAATTCACAAATTTAAATCTTGAGCAAAGCCCTCTTTTGAGGGCTTTTTTGTGCGTGGTTTTTTGAAACTTTTAGATACTCAGCATTTTTTTGGTGGCGGCTTTGCTGGCGAAGAAGGCGAGAACAGGCAGAATAAGGGGGGCGCTGGCCACGACAATGGGGAGCGTGGGCGTGAGTGCGTAATTTTGCATGAGCGGCCAGAAGGCAATAAGCGCCCCGAAGGTTATGATGGCGGCTGTTATGGCGATGAGCCAGCCGATAAGGGCGCGGCGGGTGACTTGCTGCACCACAAGTTTGGCTAAAAAAGCGTCGGTGCTACCGATATAGCGCAGGATTGCTAGGGTTTCTTTTTGGGCACGCAGGCCTGTTCTGACCGTTAGGGTGACCAAAAAGGCCATAATGACAAACAGGCATAAACTGAGGCCAAGGGCACCTAATTGCGCAAGGCGGACAGCGCTGGCTGCGGTGGCGAGAAGTGCACGAGCGTCGTCTACTTCTGCTTCGGGGAAGATGTTTTGCACGCTTTGTGTGAGGCTGTCGTGGTCTAGATTTTCGTTTACTTGCATATTTAAAATAACGGGCAGTGGAAAGCTTTGTGCTTCTTCTGATACGTTGACGTAGGGGGCGATAAGTGCTGTGACTTCTTCTTCTTTTAGGCGTGTCACGCTTTTAATATCGGCCTTATTGAGTAGAATTTCTTCTAGTTCTTTAATTTTTTTAGTGGGGCTGTCCGCCATGAGATAAATGCTGACTTCGCTGCTGCGCTGAAGCTGCCATTGGCCGTAGACGTTTTGCATGAGAACGAGACCGCCGAAGCCCATGGAGATAATCCAGCCTAGCAGCGCCGTCATGACCACGAGGAGGCGGAAGACGCCGTCTTTTTGCAGGGCTAGGGATTTTTGTGCAGCGGGGGCGAGTTTGATATTTGTCATGTTATTTGGCGCTCTTTTCTGCTGCTTTTTGAGCTTCAGCGAGCGGTTTGGTAATATCTAGTTTGCCACCTGCGACGTGCAGAACGGGGAAGTTGAAGGCTTCCACCAGCGCTTTATCGTGCGTTGCAACCAGCACGGTGGTGCCGTGTTTATGTAGCTCGCAAAAGAGGTGCATGATGCGGCGGCCCATGGCTTCATCGACGTTGCCTGTGGGTTCGTCGGCGATGAGAATTTTGGGGCGATTAACCACGGCGCGGGCAATGGCGGCGCGTTGTTGTTCGCCCCCGCTTAGGGTTTTGGGGTGAAGGTGTTTTTTAGCGGAGAGGCCGACCCAATCGAGGATATCGTCTACTGCTTGTTGTTGCGCTTTGGTGGGAATGCCGTGGAGGGTGAGTGGCAGCTCGACGTTTTCGCGGATGGTGAGGTGATCGATGAGGCGAAAGTCTTGGAAGACAATGCCCATTTGGCGGCGGGTGGCGGCGATACCATCTCGGTTGAGGCGGTGGACGTTTTTGCCAAACAGGCTAAGGAAGCCTTGTTGCGGCATCATATCCATGTACATCAAGCGGAAAAGTGTTGTTTTGCCTGCACCGCTAGGGCCGCACAAAAAGTGAAATGAGCCCGCTGGCAGATGGAATGAAATATTATTTACACCGCTGGCTGGCGCGGTGTCGTTTTCTTTTTTATAAAGGTAGTTTATCCCATCAAAGCGAATCATGCCTTTACCATAACCATTTTATACACTTAATTTCAACCGAAAGGCTTGCCAATGCCGACTACGGCGGGTACTTTTATAGGACATATGTAACAAAAACACCGCAAAGGGATTTGAAAGGATACTGGCCACTTTATGATTGTCACCTGCCCTGCTTGCGATACCCGCTACAATTTGGCTGATTCTCAGCTTGGCGCCACGGGGCGTACTATTCAATGCATGAAGTGCCAATATAGTTGGTTCCAGACGCCTGCAACCTTACCGAGCAAAAAAGAAAGCGGTGAAGATTTAGCTGAAAAAGTGCCTTTGGCACCTGAGAACAATGAAAGCGCTTCTGCGACTGCCGAAGCCTCGGCTTCTGGTTCTGATAAGCCCAAAGGTGGTATCAGCATGGCCTTGCCACAGCCTGTGCTCATTGGCTTAGCTGTTCTTATTTTAGCGCTCATTGCTTTAGTAGTGACGCTGTTGGTAGCGAACCCGTTTGCACCTAATGTGCCTGCTGGTTACCGCGCTATTGATGTGTTTGAAGGCGAGCGTGTGGGGGAAACTTTAAATGGTATTGTGCTAACGCAAGTTGAGCGAAAAATTATTAAAGACGGTGATATTTCGGTGCTTATTTTTACCGGAAAAGTGACGAACACGGGCACGCTCGCAATTGATTTACCTGAAATACGCGTGCAATTGTTAGACAGAAAAGGTGTTGAGCTTGATTTCTGGCCCGCACAAGTGCCTGTAGCTAGCTTAGAAGCTGGTGCTAGCGCTGATTGGAGTGCGCGCTTTTTGGAACCTGACTTAGAGCGCATTAGTGAGTATCGCGCTTTCTTCCATAGTGACAATAACTAATTAGTCTTGGCTTGGCATTGTGAAGTAGAAGGTTGTGCCTTTGCCATATTTTGAATTAAACCAAAGCTCTCCGCCCCAGTTATTAACAATTTTTTGACAAATAGCAAGGCCAATACCTGTGCCGCGATATTCGCTTTTTGAGTGTAGCCGCTGGAATGGCATAAAGACTTTATCCCAATGTTCTTCTCTCATGCCGATGCCATTGTCTTTGACGCTGAACTTATAAGCATCATCAATTTTCTGGCAGGTGATTTGAATTTTAGGTTGCTGCCCTTCTGGCTGGTATTTCAAGCTATTGCTTACAAGATTTTGGAGTACGCGTACAAAGCGGGCTGGGTTACCCATAACGTGGGTTGGTATGTTCTCTGCTACAATAATCTCAGGTTGTTTTTCATCAATACGTTCGCGTAGATTTTCTTGGACAAATTCTATTTTTGGTTTGATTTTAAAGCGGCGCTCTGAAGCGGCTTCGTTATGAGAAAGCCGTGCATATTCAAGCATATCCCTGACTAAATCTTGCATATGGCTGGCACCATCATGAATGAATTTAAGGTATTCGCCTGCTTCTTCTGGTAGTTTATCAGTGTAATCAGCACGAATAATATCGCTGAAATTTGTGATAATCCTCAGAGGTTCTTGTAAGTCGTGGCTGGCCACAAAGGCAAATTCTTCTAATTCACCGTTTGACTCTGAGAGTTTTTGTATCAGAATTTTCTGCTCTTCTTCTGCTTGGCGCCGCGCGGTGATGTCTTGCGCCATGCCTAGCAATACACGTCCTTTTAACCCTGAATCGAAGGGAATTTTACGGGTATAATGTAAGATTGTGTCGCCATTTTTTGTTGTAATTTCTTCTTCAGTTTCATTAATTTCATTTTGTTTTAATACTTGTTTATCTCGCGCTAAAAAGCCTTCTGCTTGCTCTTTTGGGAATGACTCTAGGGCTGTGGTTCCGAGGAGTTCTTCTGCTGGCGCATCGTACATTGACCAAAAGGCTTTGTTGGCTTCAATAATTCTGAGCTCACTATCTTTTACAAACACTTTATCGGGTACTGTATCGAGGATAGTGCGGTAAAATTCTGCGGTATTCTCTAGTTCTAGTTCTTTTTCTTTAATTAAAGTTACGTCTTGAATAATGCCAAAAATAGCAACGACCTTACCTTCTGTATTTTTTTCAGCTTGGCCTACCGCTTGAATATGCCTTGTTTCGCCTTTTTCAGTAATAATACGTTGTTGGAAGGTATAGTCTCCACCAGATTTAGTCGCCTCTGTTATG
>CALFWJ010000079.1 GCA_937928525.1 uncultured Alphaproteobacteria bacterium
TTATAAACCATATAGCTTATATTTTAATTCAATATGTCCAGGCATTGAATCCAACCAAAGTTTTTTAAATGGCTTAGGCATATCTCTACTTCCTTTAAAAGACACCGATACTGCATCTAAAGCTTCTAAGTATTCAGCCAATTCTTCAAGTTTAGCTTTAAGTAAATCTTTTTGTGTAAATGGCGACACACTATTTTCTTCCCACCAGCTTCGTACACTAAACATACTCAAATGGCTGACCACAGAAGAAAAGTCTGTTGGCTTTTCTTCACCTTTAGCGAACAAGCTCATGACATATTCTGGCGAAATTGAAAACCACAAGGGTACAACCAGCGTATAAGCAGTATTTGTTTTTTCACATTTACCACTAATTTCTAATTTTTCTTGCCGATATACGCCCTGCACACACCATTTAATGTCGCGTAAGCTTTTAGATTTATCGTCTGGTAGAGTTACTAAAGCACCCTTAGAATTCAGTGCAATATCGTCAGGTCTTACAAATGTTCCAAATGCAAACATGTTATTTTCCTCTTCAAAAAGTTTCAGATACGTCTATTTATACAAAATGAATACAGCATCTACCTAAAATCGTCAATAAAAACAGAAATAAATCCCTTTACCCCTTGTACCAGCCTCTCAATATGCCTAAACTGTAGGCATGTCACATAACAATTCATCTGTTATTAAAAATTTACGTCACCACTTTTTGGTGGCGACTGACCGCCTGAACGATACTCCGTTCAACCAAGCCGTGATTTATGTGTGTCAACACGACGGCCGCGAAGGCGCCATGGGCGTGCGCGTGAATGCTCCAACCGAAGACATTAACTTCAACGACGTTGCTCACGGCATGGGTATCGAAGATCTTCTTATCGCAGGCTACAATCGCCAACCCACCCTCCTTAATGGTGGCCCGGTCGACACCAACAAAGGTATCATTATCCACACCCCCGACTACCGCCTCAAAAACAGCATCGATATTGGCCCAGGCGTGACCCTAAGTGCCACTGGCGGCATCGTGAAAGACATTGCCCGCGGCATGGGCCCTAAAAAAATGAACTTCTGCCTCGGTTATGCTGGCTGGACAGTTGGCCAACTGGAAAACGAAATCATTGAGAACGACTGGCTCGTCCTCCCTGCCGACGAAAGCATTCTCTTCAAAACCGCTCACAAAAACCGCTACAGCGCTTGTACTGCCGCCCTTGGCCTCAATGCCCTCAACTTTGGCAGCGCCAACCAACCTATTGGTCTTGCTTAGTCTTTCTTGACTTTTAAATCGTCACTCTGTACCGTGTAACCAACATTCGTTCACGTTTAAGAAAGGTAGGCACTCGCCTAAAATCCCTATGAAAACTCCTGCAGCCAGTAATGATTCAAATCCATCAGATGAATTTATGTTTCGTGCAAAAGTTACCCCTGAACTTCGCTCAGAACTTAAAAAACTTTTAAAACAATGTGGGTTTAAGAACGAAACTCAACTTATGAATGAAGCCTTAACTCTTATTGCTATTGCATGCGACGGCATTAAAAATGGAGAGCAACCAGGCCTCCTTAACCCAGAAACGGGTCAAGGTAGACTCATTTCAACCCCAGGCATTCAATACGCAATCGATCACTATATTCCCGAACCCGAAAAACCAATGCTATCACTTGTCCCTGATAGCTCTAACGACTAAAAAAGAAGGCCCCAACGGCCTTCTTTTTTATTTGTAAACAGCACTCGTTTCGCCCAAATACCCAGCCCAAGCAAACCAAAACGCCACGTGCCCCGGTAGCCGCACCAACTTAGTGCGACCAGAAACTAAATTATCCTCAGTCAGTTGCCATTTTTTGCCATCGCTACTGCGCAGTTTGTCAGCGCTGCCCGTAAACGTAAAGCCCTCCCGCGCATAAGCCCGCACGGTACGCGTTGCCGCATCACCAATCAGCACCACGTTTTGTTGGCCTACTTTATCGTTAATAATCTTACCGCCCTTAAACGCTTCAATCGGCCAAGCCTTGGTGCCACCCGTGAGGCGCATGCCAAATACTTGCTCTTTTTCCGCCAACGTGCGGTTACGGCTGGCTTTATCTACACCGCCAGCCCCCAGTGCAGGGAACATCAACTCAGGCGATGCAAAATATTCGTTATACACAACGCCAGAGCCATAATTACGGTTCACACCCGTGTTTAAACTCAACACCTTGGTCTTCGGATGCTGCGCTTTCCATTTCCCCCAAGTCGTAATCACGACCGGCCGAATCTTCAACTTAATGCCACTTCCACGCAGCTTCCCGCTCACAGGTTCGCCGGTAAATTGATTCCAAAGTGAATCCGTATTGCGGTCATACATTAATTTATTCGATTGATACAAAAAGCCAGAAGACCCAAACGTAAACGGCTTCTCTACATTATATTTTTTCAGATCTTTGTGGTTGCCCTCAAACAAAATGCCCGCACCACATAACGTGCAATAGGCTAAACTCACAGGTTCACCACCAATCACATCGTTAAACATTTCGTGCCAGCCCATAATCCGTAACGGATACGCCCGCACATCGCCGTTAATCTCAACGCCAAACACTTCATCACTATCTTGTAAATACGTCGCAGCCTTGGCCGAAATATGCGTCGGGTTATCTAAAGCCGGAATTCCGTCAACGCGCACCCCACCCCAAACAATTTCTTCAGGGCGAATATCAAATTCTATTCCGGGTCTAAAAAAGCGCTGAAACGCAGAATCAATCCCCGTAAACATCAAGGTTTTGAAATCAATAATGCTCGGATGCGGCTTAATCTGCGGGTTGGCCTGCTGCCATAGCATCCAGTTAAACCAATCTTTATTTTCGGTCTCACCCGTGAGCTTTTGTACGGTTTTACCAATTTCTTTACGCCCCAAGGTCGAGTACCGCATGGCCGTAATCAAGTGCGCCACCAAATCAGTCCCGCCACGTTTTTCTACCCACACGAGAGATGTTTGCGCATCTTCAGCACCACTAAACACTAAACTAATGGTGTTAAATAGCTCAGGCCCAGCCTCAAGCCTCAAGGTATCAACCTCAGCCTCGTTTTGAATTTCTTGTGCCTGAATATGCACGACAAACGCCACCATAAAACCCACCAAAGCCATATTTAAATAAATAAACCGACGCACAGCTCGCCGCGCCGCAATTCCAGAATAAGACATCATCTCACCAATTTTGTTTTTCTAACCTTTTATACGGTTAAATTCAAATTGGGTTACATTTTTAACCCTTAATGTTTTCTATGTTTTAAATATATGAAGTGGCATTCTTTTACAAAAAATCAACCTTAAATAAAAAGCACCCCACAGGGTGCTTTTTATTTAAATTTGGAGCGGGAGAAGGGATTCGAACCCTCGACCCCCACCT
>CALFWJ010000080.1 GCA_937928525.1 uncultured Alphaproteobacteria bacterium
TAGGAAATAAATTCTGCACGCGGCGCAAATTCATTTCAAGTTTTGCGTTTAAATCATTGTGCAAAATTGTGCTATCTGGCGCTTCAAGTTCAACATATTGTTTGAATTCTTCTGGCGTTTTTACGCTAAGCAATACTGGCAAAAAGAGTGTCAAAAACAGATCTTCTGGTATATGTCGCGCCGCACCAACAATACGAATTTTCGTTTTGCTCTGCATGTAATGCTCATCGCCTAGGTGTGCCATATCACGGCTTAGAAGGGCATTTATGTTTTGCGCTTGGCTACGGGTTAGTTGTACGAAATGGGAAGTCGTTTTCCAAACAATCCAGCCTGCATCTTCACCAAACATAGGGTTGCTACCGTGGGTTGTGATTTGAGTATTCATCGCATATCTCCGTGCGGTTAAAAGGGAAGGTAGGACGCCCGCGTGAGCAGGCGCCTTTTATTTAGTGATCTAGCAGTTCGTGGTTGCGGGTGGTTGCGTATTTTGCTTCTGTTGCAATGGAATAACACAAAACAATAAATGCAAGTAACGCGGCCACAATTAAAGCTAACCCAAGGATAGTAGCTTCAGCCTTGAATGCTATAGTTGAGGTTGAGGCAAAACCCATAAAAACAAGCAGAAAAAGGCTGATTGTTATGGTTGAGTTTTTCCAGAATTTATCGTCTTCTGCGATAAGGTCTGCTTTAGTTTGAGGGCGCATGGCCATGGTTAGCTCCTTTGAGTTTCAGCAAAATATTTAATGCCGTTGTTAATGGCTTTACGCCATGCTGCACGAAGCTTTGGACCTGCTTCGATATTGATGATGGCCATAAAATCGGCCGGGTTATCGACTTTGCGTAACAAGGGTGCAAAAAGCTGGCGAAACGTTTTATTGTTTACTTTATTTGCCATGCCTCGCACTTTAACTGTAACGCCTGCACCGCGGCTACCTTCGCTGATTAAGCCGTCGACCATATTTTGACGCCTACGCATGTTATCACTGCCAGCAAAAAGCTTTTTTGCTGTTCCAGTATGCCATTCAACGTGAGTGTCGTTATAAATTGTTTGCATGTTTTTCCCTTTCTTGGGTTAAAAAGATAAAGTGATTCTGAATTTCTTCATCATGTATACTTAGTGTATTTTAGGCGTGATGTCAACATGAAAAAGCAGCCCTGTGGTAGGGCTGCTTTTACGTTGTGGATTAGGCGGCTACGCTTTCTTTTACGTGCTGCTGTTCGGCAAATAAGGCATTCATGGCAAGGTTAAATAACCCTTTTTCTTGGCATTCTAAATTCTGGAAGACAGGTTTAAGTTGTTTGTGAATATCTAAATCTGGATTTTCAATAAACGGTGCCATAATTTTTTTGAAAATAGCACTGTTCATGCCTGCAAAGCCTTCCTTAATCTGGATATATACTTCTTTACCGGCTTCAATTTCTGCCTGAAGGAATTTAATATTTGTTTTATTTTCAGCAAAAAAATCATCTTTTTCTGCTTTGTCTTCTGGGCACATGAAGTTTTCATATTTCTCTTGCGGAGTCCAAGTAAAGACTGGAAATTCACCTGAAAATGACTTGTAGTCTAGTTGTTTTGTGATTCGCATGTTTTTCTCCATGAAAAAGCGGGATAATAAGATGAAGCTGATTGCTTGATATATAGTTGGGGCAGCGGGTGCCTTTTGTCAAGGGGGTGTAAAAATGGCCGCCGAAGCAGCCATTTTTCATTATTTTATTGCTTGTTTAAGGCGTCAAGCTCCCGTTTTGCTTCAGATATATCTTTCTTAGCAGCATCTAGTTTTTCTAAAGCTCTTCTATAGTTACTCTTTTTTAAGTTAAGCTGAGATTTTGCAACTGTAACTTCTTTTCTTGCTTCTTGCTCTGTAAGGCCTCTTGGTTTTTTGGCTATTCTTTCTGCTTTTTCCAGATCGAATTGAGCAATTTTAATTTCAGATTCTAACTGCTTTGCTCGATTTTGTAACGGCAACTTCTCTTTGTGAGCTTTTGCTAAAACCTTGCGAGCTTCTATATGCTCTACCTCATGAGCAATTGTATGTCGTTGCGCTTGGGGTAAGAGTGCTTTTTTTGCTGTTTCTAATATATTGTCCGATAAATTAGGGTTGTGGGGCGTTTCGATATCAATCCACTTAAGCAAGTCTTGTTTTTTGTGCAAGAACCGTAAAATAGGCTTAAATATAGCTTTAAAGCTTTTAACATCTAGCGTGCACGCTGGGCCAAAAATACTTAATTTGAGTAATGGCTTTTTGGGTGCGTTGCTTTCTATGGCTTGATTTAGGCTTTTAGAACTAAAAAAAGCATCTGTACTGCTGGTTAAAAAATCACGTAACTGCTTTTGCTGAGACGGTAAAAATTTTAACTCTTCTGTACGCCCGGTCCAACCCCAGTAGCCATAGGAAAATGACATGATGGGTGGTTTTTGTTTTTCAGTTTTCTGAGCTGTTTGTATAGCTATTGACATGGGATACCCCCCCTTTTGTATGAGAAAAATTTACAGATAAGACTTACATCTTAATGAATACATAACACTGCTGCCATAAAGCGTCAATGTGAAAAAATCACCTACATACCGCGATAAGAAAGCGCTTCGGCGATGTGGGTGCGGTTGATATCGGCCTCTTGTGCTAAATCGGCGATGGTACGGGCGACTTTAAGCACGCGGTGGTAGCCACGGGCAGATAGGCCGTATTTTTCGGCGGCGCGGGTCATGAGGGCGCGGGCCTCTTCTGGTAGGGGGCAGGCGGCGTCTAGTGCTTTGCCGCCAAGTTCAGCGTTGCACATAAGGCCTGTGCCTGTAAGGCGGGCGGTCATAATTTGTCGGGCGGCAGCAACGCGGGCGGCCACATCGGCTGTGGTTTCTTTTGCTGGCGGGAGCGCCATATCAGTGGCGGCAACGGGCGGAACGCTGAGCTGAACATCGAACCTATCGAGCAATGGGCCAGAAAGTTTAGCGACGTAAGTCTCGGCGCAGCCGGGGGCGCGGCGGCATTGTTTACTGGCTTGTTCTTGCACGCCAAAATAACCGCAGGGGCACGGGTTCATGGCTGCCACCAGCTGAAAGCGCGCGGGGTACGTCACATGTTTATTGGCGCGGGAGATGGTGATGCTGCCTGTCTCGAGAGGTTGGCGCAGGGTTTCAAGTACTTGGCGGGGGAATTCTGGTAGTTCATCGAGGAAGAGGACGCCGCGGTGGGCGAGGCTCATCTCGCCCGGTTGTGCTTTTAAACCACCGCCTGTAAGTGCAACGGAAGAAGCGGAATGGTGCGGGTCACGGAAGGGGCGTTTGGTCACAAGGCCAACTTCGCCCGCGCTTTGGGTGAGCATGCCCGCAACGCTATGAATCATGCTAACCTCGAGAGCCTCGGCTGGCGCGAGGGGCGGTAACAGGCCAACCATGCGGGCAGCAAGCATGCTTTTACCACTGCCTGGTGGCCCTGAAAGCAAGATGTTGTGGCCGCCTGCTGCGGCAATTTCTATGGCGCGTTTGGCGGTTTCTTGCCCGCGCACATCTGCCATATCGAGGTGGCCTGCAATGTCTTCGCTTAAGGGTGCTTTAGCGATGGTAGGTGTGATGACAGCTTCGCCGCTGACGTGGTCGAGGAGATCTTTAAGGTTGTTAATAGCCAATACGTCTACGCCTTCTGCCCACGCAGCTTCTGGGCCATTTTTAGCGGGCACATACACGCTGCTAAGGCCAGCGCTGACGGCGGCAACGGCGGCGGGGAGCACGCCTGCTACGGGGGAGAGACTGCCATCGAGCCCGAGCTCGCCCACAAATAGGGCGCGCTCGGTGGCATCGGCGGGGAGTACGCCCAGCGCCACCAGTAGGCCTACGGCAATGGGAAGGTCGTAGTGACTGCCGTCTTTCGGGACATCGGCAGGAGAGAGATTAACGGTTATACGCTTGGCGGGTAAGCGCAAGCCAAGGGCATGGAAGGCGACGCGGATGCGCTCGCGGCTTTCCCGCACGCTGCCTGTGGGTAAACCAACCACGGTAATGGCAGGTTCGCCGCCCGCTATGTGCACTTGGACGTCCACCAGCGTGGTCTCGATGCCGCTAAGGGCAACGGTGTTGACGTGCACAACCATGGTTTTAAGCTCACTCCTTCTTTGCGGCGGGTACGCACCCGTAAAACGTGTGCTAACCCTTTATTTTTAGATGAATTTTCTCCGCTGAGCGTAGCAAAAGTTAAAGCCTATCGCTAGAAAAAGATTTGACGCGTATACTTTAATAGTGCTAAATCTTTTTTATATTAACAGTATTATCTCTACATTTTTACCGCCTTGGCTAATGCTAAAGGCAGAAAGGAGCCGTTATGACGCCACATCTTCATCCTGACTTAAAAGGAAAAACACCCACGG
>CALFWJ010000081.1 GCA_937928525.1 uncultured Alphaproteobacteria bacterium
CGCCGACTCTGACTTGCCCGTTTCAGGGTTATACACCCGAATAGCGCCATAAGCTGTACCACTTAACAAAGCAGCAGAAAAACAAAGAGAAAGAAATTTAAAGCGCATCAATAGTACCGCTCAATGTTTTGTTTACCGTTACACCACCAAATACAGCACGATGTTTTTTTCCACGTTGTGAACACGTGTTTACCGTCTTGTACGTCTAGGGTTTTATTCACATTTTGCTTAAAGTCGCTGGGCTTTGGTAGCTCAAACAGGTTTTCGCTCTCGGTGTAAAATGGCTTACCCGTCCCCACGTTATAGCAGCCAGACCCTTTGTGTTTGCCGCCATCTTTCGTGAAGGGATAATCAGCGTTAAACTGCTGCGCACCCTTCGTGTTTTTCTGAATTGCTCCAAATTTAACGGCCTCATTATGGCCACGATAACCCACTAAAGCCGCCGATACAGGCCGTGCCTTATGGAACGACCACCCCGTAGATGGGTACTCAGCCCCCCAAGTTCCAATACAATTAGAGAGTTTGTTCAATTTTTGCAGCGATGCGCCATCGCCAATACCATAATCAGCGGCATGAGCTGGCGCTAAACACGTAAATGGCGCTAAAGTTGCTTGGCTAATACTGCCAATAGACTGTTTAATCTGCCCCACCAAATCAAATTTTGGCGGCTCGCTCCAGTTCGTCGCTTCCGAAATAAAAGCAGGATATAAACCAAACGGCAGCGCTTGACCTACAAGGTTGTTCCCCAACTGGCGCACACCACCAGGACGCGTAAGCGCTGTAATGCTGTTAATACTTTCCGTTAAACCGTCTAGCTCGGCACTGCCTAACTGAAAATCACCCAGTGCGTTTCCTAAAGCATTATTTATACCATCTGTTATGCCGCTGGTTACGCCGCTTACCGCATCGTTAATACCATCTACTACACCGTCAATCGGGGCCAGAATTTCTCCTACAGCATTATCAATCGGGGCCAATACATCGCCCACGGTATCGGTCACACCACCAATAGCATTATCTACCGCGCCAGTTACACCGCCAACGGCAGTATCTATGCCTGCACCAATACTGCCGCCAGAGCTTGGAGGCGTGCTGCCTGTATTAACTTGCGCCGTACGTACCGACAGCTCCTTAAAATTTGCGCGTTTAGCCGCCAAACTAAATTGGGGCACCATAAGCTTATTGTTAGCCAAGGGCTTTGGGGCTACATCTAGAGTACTTACAGGGCAAGACAATTGCAATGCGTTCAGGCGGCGATCTAACCGTTCTTCTGCATTATTTACGGCGCGCTTACTTTTTCTAAGTTCACGCTTAAATGTTGCTGTGCGCGCATCGTTTAATTGCTTGCGGTGGTCAAAACGTGCGTCGTACTTATAGCCAATCAAGGTCTGCGTTACGTTACCGTCGCGGTCCGTGTGCGTTCTAAACTCTGGTACGCGGCCATTACATGCGGGGTATTTATTCTCTACACGTACGGGTGATAACGGCGCGCTGCAACTTCCGCCAAATCCAAGCTTAGGTTGAAGACTACACTGCGAACCCTTGCCACTAGATCCACCACTCGCATTGTCACCACTGCCACTTGGGCGCTCACCGTCACACACTTGCTCACAGTTCAAAATACGTCTGGTGCTCCCTTTGGCTGTACCTAAAGCTGGCGCCAGCACATAACCTGCGTTAACTAACGGACAAGATGCAGCCTTGTCATCATATTCTTGATCAAAATCGCGCGCTAAATAAGTTCCGTTATTATAAACCTCAATGCCATGTTGGTTGGTCTCTTCTTCACGGGCAGCTAGGTTGGCAGCACCTTGATTAAAGACCCGTTTTAAATTACACAAATCTCCTGCGGCCGTAATATTGCGCGCCTCATTTGCCAGCCGCGTTGCCTCGCTGCCATAAAATTTAATCAGGTTCACTTTTGCTTCAAATTCACGTTCAATGGTTTCGGCTGCAATTTGACTTGGGCCAGTATTTAAAAACCGCCCTGTAGCGCGCAATCTACCATTTACAAGCTCTGTTTCTGGCACTTCGCCCAGCACACTGGTACCAAAAATACTAATCGGTTGTGGTGTGCGATCTTCTTGCGCATTGCCGTCGTTACGTTGCCCACCCGACTGCGCAGTCACCGCACGCTCTTCTGGCGCACCAACAACTTCTGTTTCTGCGCTCATAAGTTCTGCTAATTGAGTGGTTATATCACCCCCTGCATCGTAGCTACTGGTAGGGCCTGCGCCACTTTTAATAATTGAATTTGCTTTGCTTGAATAATCCGTCAACGAGCCAGCAACACCGTTTTCACCGCAAGAAAGCGATAATGTCGCATCCATAAACGAGCCACTACTGAAATACCGCGTTAAGCCACTAAAACCATACACATGCGCCTCGTCAAAGTTACGAGTAATTTGGCTGCCGGGGCTTTTAATGCCTTCCGCGCATTTTTGCTCTTTCGGGTTTTTAAGCGTACTTCCCGTCAACATGCCGCCAATAATATTCACGCCACCTGCTTTACCAAGCTCAGTTTCGCCCTTTAAACAACTAGTCTCAACAACTGCTGTAGGCTCTTGATACTTAGGTTTAAGGCCAATAACGGGGTAGGCGCCAAAAAAGCTGGGGCAAACTTTAACGCAAATACCAAGCTTATAGTCTAAACACTCTTTAAAATTCATCGTGTTGTTTAGCTTAATTTTAGTGCCAGAAAGCGGCGTAGGTGTGTTTGGCTTTGGCTGTGCGGTCGCCGTCAGTGCTACACTACTGAGCCCACACACGAGCAGAGCAGCTATCCAGCGACGATGATTTTGGGTGCCAATGGCAAAGGGCATGCGTAAACAATCTTTGTTCTTTGTTATTCCTTATAGAATAGAGCACAAATTTGCCTGACGCCAGCGCGCCCATGATATTGCCTAGTTAAACGGCCAGTAGCTACGTATTTTTTCGAGCCAAGATGACTTTTCAGCAACGGTTTCGTCTACACCTGCTTCAGTACTTTTACCAAACACACCAGGCTGAACAACCGTGACCTCAAGCATTACTGGTTTTTCTTCGCTGTAGGCCTCTTTTTTCGCCCAAGCGCTGTGGCCACTCACAAGCCGAACCTCTACGTACTCTTTGTTTTCTTTCAACAAAGAAACCTCCAACCCATCAAGCTCTACATAACAAGATGCGCGGTCTAATAAGTCCTGATTAAAGCCAGCTTGGCCGCTTGCAGCGTTATTAACGTATGTTTTAAGGGCTCTTTCGCTAATACATAGCGGTGTATTTGCGCCAATATAGCCCGCCCAAGCTGGCGCAGCGATGGCCATGCCCAGAATAATTCCTGAAATATGTTTCACGTGATTCATTTTCTTTTTTCTTCACTCTCAATTAAATATGACCGCATTCTACAAGAAGCACTCCTCCCCCGCAAGCACCCTTTGCAGAGCTTATATTTTATGCTAAACCTAGCGTAAATAATTAAAGGAAACAGTCTATGTACGCCCTTGCCCATCCCCTCATTGCCCTTGTGAGCATTATCAGTGGCCTCTTAACTCTCTATACATGGGTTATTATTGCCAGCGCACTTTTAACTTGGGTGAATCCAGATCCGTTTAATCCTATTATCCGTATCCTGCGCGGCCTTACAGAGCCTGCATTTAACCTTGTGCGTCCCTACGTACCCACAGTTGGCGCGGTTGACTTAGCGCCCATTGCCGTCATCCTCGGGATTATGTTTGTTCAGCAAGGTTTGCTCCCCATTATTGCACAATTCGCACATGGACTTCTTTAGTTTTTCATTTCTAGCAATTGTCTAACTTACTGAAAAATAAAA
>CALFWJ010000082.1 GCA_937928525.1 uncultured Alphaproteobacteria bacterium
AAAGAAAAAACATTTCATAAAATGTTTATATATGCATTTCTAATGTCTTCTCAAAAAATGGGGAAAGATTTTTTTAAAACAGGTTTAATGCTAAATTCTAAAGCCATAAAAGAAGAAGAAAAGAACCCTCTTAAAAAGGTAGCTTAGCTCCAGATTCTCAGATAGAAATATTTAGAAAATATTAATTCTTGCTTAATAATGAAGTTATTTTGAGGTGGCTTTGGGGTTCGGCCATTTGGAAGAAAAAAACGGCTGAAGCCGTTTTTTTTATTGTGTAAGTAACACTATTTTTTAGCTGCGGTAGCTTTTTTGGCGACAGTTTTCTTTGCTGCTGTCTTTTTCACGGCTACTTTTTTAGCCGCAGGTTTTTTCGCCACAGTTTTCTTGGCGGCTGGTTTTTTGGTTTTTGTTGCCGCGCCCGCTTTTTTAGCTGGTGCTGGGGGGTCTTGCCAGTCGCAGTCTTCTTGCGGGCATTTTTCTACGCGGCCAAAGCGCTTGGTTTCTTTTTCAGTTGTGATCGGCCATGCGCAAGTTGGGCAGGGCTTGGCCATGGGTTTATCCCACGTGGCGTA
Organism: uncultured Alphaproteobacteria bacterium; assembly: GCA_937928525.1. Taxonomy (GTDB): domain Bacteria; phylum Pseudomonadota; class Alphaproteobacteria; order UBA2136; family UBA6156; genus CALFWJ01. Next base: position 573 of record CALFWJ010000082.1, read on the forward strand.
TTTGCAGGTAGGGTAGCTCTCGCAGCTATAGAAGATTTTACCGCGGCGGCTTTTGCGCTCTACCATGTTGGCTTTTTTACAGCTTGGGCATTGCACACCTGTATCGACGGGGGCAGCGCGCTCTGGCGCTTCGCGGCCCTCTAGGGGTTCGGTGTGTTTGCACTCTGGGTAGTTATTACAGCCTTTGAACTTACCGAAGCGACCAAGGCGGATTAGGAGTTCACCTTTGTTACATGTTGGGCAGGTTTCGCCTGTGCTCTCGCTGGTGACGTCGCTCTTTTTAACGCTTTCAATTTTATCGTCAACGCGGGTTTTGAAGGGTGCCCAGAAATCGCGCAGGGTTGGTTTCCAGTCTTTTTCACCGCGGGAGATTGCATCAAGTTCTTCTTCCATGTTGGCGGTGAAGTCGTAGTCAACGTAGGTTTCAAAGTGTTCGGCGAGGAAGTTGGTAACTACGCGACCCACGTCTTCGGGGTGGAAGCGCCGTTGTTCAAGGCGTACATAACCACGGTCTTGAATAGTGGAGAGAATAGCGGCGTAGGTAGACGGGCGGCCAATGCCGTATTCTTCTAATGTTTTAACGAGGCTGGCTTCGCTGTAGCGTGGGGGCGGCTCGGTGAAGTGTTGCTCGGGTTTAATTTCGCGCACGTCGACATCGTCGCCTTTTTTAAGCGGCGGGAGGAGCACGTCTTTGTCGTTGGCGGGGGTGCCGTCTTCGTTGGCGACCATACCGTAGGCTTTTAAAAATCCGGGGAAGACAATGACGCTACCAGTGGCGCGGAAAATATGTGCATCGTCATCTTTGGGTTGAATCACCAGTGCGGTTTGGTCAATTTTAGCGGGCGCCATTTGGCACGCCATCGTGCGCTGCCAAATAAGTTGGTACAGCTTGGCTTGGTCGGGCTCTAGCTTTAGGCTGCCGGGGGCATTGGCAGGGTTGGTGGGGCGGATTGCCTCGTGTGCTTCCTGCGCGTTTTGCTGCTTTGATTTATAGAAATTCGGTTTTTCGGGCAGATACTCGGCGCCGTATTTGGTCGCAATGGCGTCGCGCAGGCCGTTAATGGCTTCTTGCGCTAAGTTCACGCTGTCGGTACGCATATAGGTGATGTGCCCTGCTTCGTACAGGCGTTGGGCGGTCATCATGGTCTTTTTGGCCGAGAAGTATAGACGACGGGCGGCATCTTGTTGAATGGTTGACGTCATGAATGGCGGGGCAGGGCGGCGTTTGGTTTGCTTCTTCTCGACGTCTGCAATGTAGTAGTTGTGGCCGTTGAGGGTACTTACAACGCTGGTGGCAGTTTTTTCGTCTGTGAAGCTGAATTTTTCGACCCGTTTACCTTTAAAGGTGTGCAGTTTAGCGGGGAAGTCTAGCAGTTTTTGGCTATCTTGCGCGCCGTTAAATAGGCCTGCGATGGTCCAGTATTCTTCTGGCTTGAAGGCGTCAATTTCGTCTTCGCGGTCGCAGACAAGGCGTAGCGCAACACTTTGCACACGGCCAGCAGACAGGCCACGGCGGACTTTGCGCCACAATACAGGCGAGAGGTTAAAACCAACCAAATAGTCAAGCGCGCGGCGGGCTTGTTGAGCGTTCACCATGCTCATGGCGATGTCGCGCGGGTTTTTAATGGCGTAAGTCACGGCGGTTTTGGTAATTTCGGTGAAGACCACGCGGTGGACTTTTAATTCGGCTAATTTTTTGGCGCTGAGGCGGTTTTTGGCTTCTTCCCATACGTGCCAGCTGATGGCTTCCCCTTCTCTATCCGGGTCAGTTGCGAGATACAGTGTTTCGGCGCTTTTAAGAGCGGTGACAATGGCTTTAATGTTTTTTTCGCTATCAGGGTTGACCTGATAGTTCATGCTGAAATCTTCGTCGGGGTTTACGCTGCCGTTTTTGCTGGGTAGGTCGCGGACGTGGCCGTAGCTGGCCAGTACTTTAAAGTCGGGGCCGAGGTATTTCTCGATGGTTTTTGACTTGGCAGGAGACTCTACGATAACTAAATTTTTCATGCCTTTAGAAGTATAGGGAAGGGCGCAGGCTGTCAACCCAAAGCAAGCACATGAATAAAAAATAAGCGAAAGCGCAGGTACGCTATTGACACAACCCAAAAAACCGCCTAATTTGCCCGCATTACTGGGGTGTGGCCAAGTGGTAAGGCACCGCTTTTTGGTAGCGGTATGCGTAGGTTCGAATCCTACCACCCCAGCCATTATTTAAGATACCTCCCGTTGGGAGGTGTTTTTATTCTCAATTTGTTAGTAAGAAGCTTGTTTGACAAAAAAGAGCTGCTCCTCTATATATCAATTTCCTAAAACTTAGGTGAAACACACATCCGATGAGGATAAAACTTTTTACACACAAACTGGAGAAAACTTATGTTGCATTTATCTCAAACAACCGTACCTATTGCTGCGATCTCTTTTAACAACTTATTAGATATCGATGATGTCTCACCGTATAGCGAAGAAGATGTAAAGGTAATTGCACAATTGGGTAAAGTTTTAATAGCCCATAATATGCACCAACGCTTTGGCATTTCGTTGATTCATAAACATTATGATTTAAAAGAAAATGAGATTGTTCTTGAAACAACGTCAGAGCAAAATGCTAAAGAATTTTCAATGTCCGTTGCCTCTTTTGATAATCAAAGTGATGTTTTGCCATCGATGTGGCGATTTGTGGCTGGAAATACAAAGATTGAAGCAACACAATGGATGAAATGTTCAGACAAAATGAGAGAGCAATATTCTTTAATGGATGAAGATTTGTTGGTATTACTTGCTTTGCGTACGTCTATGATGGAACTTGGCTGTATGGATCGGTTTGGCGTTAGTTTGTTGCATCGCGTTTTACCGTTAGCGAATAGTGAATTTTTGATGGAAGGTACGGATGTTGATAACCGATCTCAGATTATGGAGCTTTTGCCGATGGCTGAGTTAGATGAAGGCCAATCTATTGAAACGCTTTGGTCGATGAGTGGTGACAATACAATGCACATGAGCATGGGGTGCAGATTCTATTGCCACTATGATAGTGGTCATAGACAGCGCCACCAGCAAACGCATAGGCCGACATAGAAGCCTGTTAAAAATGATAAGCCCCCTTGTGGGGGCTTTTCTTTTTCATTATTGTTTCTGGAAATGAATAAAGAGAATATTACAAACATGCCCAGCCATAAAATAATTTGCAGTATAGCCATCCTTCTTTTAAGCTGTGTGGTGGCTGCTTGTAATGTTCAATCTAATGAAAGTGTATCAACCGTGGCGCATGTAACCCCCAATGAAGCTCAGGCTCAGTTAGAAAAAGATTCAGACATTGTAGTATTGGATATTAGAACGCCAGAAGAATTTGCTGCGGGGCATATTCCTGGCGCCATTAACATTGATTACCACGCACCAGACTATGCCGCTAAAATTAAAACCCTAGACACCAGCAAGACCTACCTTATGCATTGCGCTGGTGGTGGCCGTAGTGGTCGCTCGCTCGCGTTGTTCGCCGAGGTTGGGCTGGATAAGTTGTTGCACCTTGAAGCGGGATATCGTGGTTGGGATGAGGCGAATTTACCCACTGAAAAGTAACAAATATGCCTAAACCATAAATAATTGCACACGGTGGTTTTCATAACCGTTAATTTATGCCATAAGGTGAGGCAGTTATTAACAGATGAGCAAAGTTGACATTCCCCCATGGCTAAACAAAAAGCGCCCACGCAAAACCCTAAACTAAAACACCTCGAGAAGGTGATTGAAACGTTATCGGGCAAACTCTCGTATAAGTTAGAAGAGCAGGCGCGGCTTGCCGCCAACCCCATGCGTGCGCAAGAAGAAGCCGAAACTTTAGCCACCAACTTAATGGTGGCCTACAAAGAAGCCTTTGGCCATGGCGCCGAGGTTTACACACCTGTTGATGATTTACCTGAGCACCCAACCGGTTGGCTGATTACGCCTGTGGCGAGCGAGCGGAACCTTATTCGTGCCTCTGGCCCCATTAGCAGCGTGTTTG
>CALFWJ010000083.1 GCA_937928525.1 uncultured Alphaproteobacteria bacterium
GCGGTATTATTTTTCGTGAAGTTACTGATATCGCCGTACTGAATGAGTAGGTCCAGCTTACCTTTTTCGGCGGCAGTTAAAATGCCCGCCGTGGTGAGGCCACCTGCGGTTGGTACTGCTGTCATATCTAGAGCGCTGACACGGCCTGACATATTTTGTAGCACGTTAAAACCATTCCAGTTTGTGGTAATAAAATCAAATTGCTCGGCTAAAACGCCTGCAGTGAAGAGGATTTGCGCGCCGTCTTTGCGGGTGAGTACATCGCTGGATACCATTAACATGGGCCGCTCGGCTTTTTGCAAAATTTTAGCAAATTTGTGTTTGCCGTCTAGTAATTCTTCAAGAATTTTAGGGCTGTCACCAAGGTTTTCAGATGTATAAGTTAGATTAATATCAGCGCTGCCAATGGTGGCTATTTGGGCGCCTTTTTGCACGGCTTGGCGTAGACGCGTATTCACAAGCGGGGCTTCTTGGCGCGGGTTGCAGCCAATAAGTAGAATGGCGTCTGCCGTTGCTATATCTTCTAACGGTGTGTTCATGATGTAGCCTGCATGAGTACTGGCATCAGTGCTGCTGGCATCGCTGCGGCAATCTGTATTATCAGTTTTGAGCACGTCTTTCATGAAGATGTTGAAGGCGTAAGCTTCTTCTGCGGTGTGCATGGCGCCCATGAGGCCTGCTGTTTTGTTAGGTTTGGCTTTTTTGGTAGCAGTTTTAATTTTAGTGAAAGCTTCTTCCCAGCTTGCGTTGTTAAATTTGCCTATTTTTTGGTTTTTAATCAGTGGTGTGGTCAGGCGGTTATGTGCGAGGGCATCGTAGCTGAAGCGCGTGGTGTCGGTGAGCCATTCCTCGTTTACCGCAGCATTTTCACGCGGAAGGATGCGCATGACTTCTCCCGCGCGGGAGTCGATACGGATGGCAGCGCCAACGGGGTCGAGCATGTCGGTACTGTTGGTGCTCACAAGTTCCCACGGGCGGGCGGTGAAGGCGTAGGGCTTGGAGGTGAGCGCGCCGACGGGGCAGAGATCAATCATGTTGCCTGCAAGTTCGCTGGTGAGGGCTTTTTCAACGTAGGTGCCGATTTGCATGTTTTCGCCCCTACCCGTGCCGCCAAATTCTTCGATGCCAGCCACTTCTGTAGCGAAGCGAACGCAGCGGGTGCAGTGGATGCAACGGGTCATGACGGTTTTAATTTTTTCGCCAATTTCTTTGTCGTCTACGGCGCGTTTCATTTCGCTGAAGTGGCTGACGTCCGCGCCGTAGGCCACGGCTTGGTCTTGGAGGTCGCATTCGCCGCCTTGGTCGCAAATGGGGCAGTCGAGCGGGTGGTTGGCGAGGAGGAATTCCATGGTGCCTTTGCGGGCATCTTCGGTGATTTGGCCTTTGGTGCGCACCTTCATGCCGTCCGCCGCTGGCCAGTGGCATGAAGCGACGGGTTTAGGTGCGCCCTCCACTTCCACGAGGCACATGCGACAGTTTCCTGCAACGCTTAGGCGTTCGTGGTAGCAGAAATGAGGGATTTCTTTTTCGGCAGCTTTGCAGGCGTCCATGACGGTTGCGCCCGCGGGGACGGTGACTTCTATGTCGTCTATTGTTAGGGTTATGTTTTTCTGGGTCATTTTACTAATCTATCTTCAATAATTCTAACGGGGCTTTGAATGCTTTCAAATACCATTACAGTGTTAACCGATATAATAAAAAGAGCGCAAAAATAAAGTGTTGGATTTGCTTTATCGGTATATTTTTTAATTTCTTTTTTATCACTAGCATTCAAGTTACTAAGTAATTCAATTCTATTCAAAAACAAGAAAATGACTATTGGGGAGACTAGCATTACTAACAAACCTTTTAAGATTGCTCCTTTAAGGATTTGAATTTCATTTAATGTTAGTTGGTCTATAGATATAATTGCCGAAATATTTAAAGTTATAATAAGAGCTCCAACAGCTATCAATGATGCAGGCAAAAAATCAAATATTTTATTTATTGTATGGCTTAATTTAGGCACTAGTCTTCTCCTGAATTTTGGCTTCAAATAAATGACGGAAATGTTTGAGGGTGCCTTGGATTGGCCACATGGCGCCGTCGGCGAAGGCGCAGATTGTACGGCCTTCAATTTTTTTGGTGAGGGCGTAAAGTTGATCGAGTTCGTCGATGGTGCCGTCGCCTTTACTGAGGCGCTCCATGAGGCGGTAGGTCCAGCCGACGCCTTCGCGGCAGGGTGTGCATTGGCCGCAGCTTTCGTGTTTATAGAAGGCGGCGATGCGGGTCATGACGCGCAGGAGGTCGACGTCTTTGTTCATGACGACCACGGCGGCGGTGCCAAGGCCAGTGCCTTCCGCGCGGAGGGCGTCGAAGTCCATCAGCATGGTGTCCGCTTGAGTTGGCGAGAGCATGGGGGTGGACGAGCCGCCGGGGATGATGGCTTGCAGGTTATCCCACCCGCCGATGACGCCGCCCGCGTAAGTGTCGATCAGTTCACGCAGGGGAATAGACATGGGTGCTTCAATGTTGCAGGGCTTGTTGACGCTGCCACTGATGCTAAAAATTTTGGTGCCGCTATTGTTTTCACGGCCGTGGCGTGTCCACCACTCGAGCGGTTTTTTAAGGATGACTGCCGCTTGAGCAATGGTTTCCACGTTGTTAATGGTGGTGGGGCAACCGTACAGACCAAAGCCAGCGGGGAATGGAGGTTTTAGGCGCGGCTGGCCCTTTTTGCCCTCCAAGCTTTCCAGCAGCGCGGTTTCTTCGCCGCAGATGTACGCGCCCGCACCGAGGTGAATATGAATTTCTACATCGACACCCGTGCCAAGAATATTTTTACCCAGAAGTCCTGCCTCGCGCGCTTCTACTATGGCTTGTTGCAGGCGCGAGGATTCATCGTAGTATTCACCGCGGACGTAAATGTAGCCTGTTTTGGCGCCAAGGGTGTAGCAACCGACAATCATGCCTTCCACCAAGGTGTGGGGGTCGTAGCGCAGAATGTCGCGGTCTTTGCAGGTGCCTGGCTCACCTTCATCTGCGTTGCAGACGAGGTAACTTGGTTTGCCTGTGGTTTTGGGGTCGGGCATGAAGCTCCATTTTAGGCCCGTGGGGAAGCCCGCGCCTCCGCGTCCACGTAGGCCGCTGGCTTTAAGTTTCTCGATGTGTTCGGCAGGCTTGGTGGTCAGAAGTTTTTTCAACCCCTTATAGCCACCGCGTTTTTGATAGCCTTTGATAGACCAGTCCCCTGCCCCATTTAAGTTGGGGAAGCAGAGGTCTTCGGGTTTGAGGATCGGGAGTTTAGGCATTGTTAAGCTCCTTTACAAAATAGTGTCTACTGTATTTGCCTGCAGCATTAGGCAATTCAGCAAATTTTTTAAATCCAGTTTTTTCATAAAATTTTGGTGCCTGATAGTCTAACGTCCAAGCAATAATTTTATTTAGTTTCTTTTCTGCGCAAAATTTTTCTACTTTTTCTATTAATTTTTTGC
>CALFWJ010000084.1 GCA_937928525.1 uncultured Alphaproteobacteria bacterium
TTATTCAAGTTAAAAATAACGTGAAAAGCAAGGTATTGCAAGCTTTTACAGGTATAGACTATATGTTTTTGATCGCCATTGTTGGCGCTGTTTTTGGCTCTATGTATTGAGCCCACCAAAGTGCTAAATTAAGGATATACCACGCTTTTTGGTGGTCTTGGCGGGCAAAAATGACTTCTACGGCGGTAGGGTCGAGTAAATCTGTTGCCGTAACAAAGCGATTGATTGTGGTGCGCGCTTCGGTGCCAAGTTCGGAAAAAAACCATTCATGTACAGGTAGAGCAAAGCCTTGTTTGCGGCGATGAATAATGTGCTGTGGCAGGAAGTTAGATGCGATATTTTTAAGTAAGGGTTTTAGTTTTTTAGGGTGCATGCGCGCACGCTCGGGCAAGCTAAGCGCAAGGCTTACCAAACGGTGATCCAGAAAAGGTACACGCCCTTCTAGGCTCACGCCCATGCACATTTTATCGAGGCGCATGAGCAGAAGTTCAGGTAAGCGTAACCGCAGATCTACCCATGTCATCCAGCCTGCTGTTTTTGCTGTGTTTGCGATGGTGTGTTGATTGTAAGATTTATAATAGGGTTGAATAATATCCCAACTGGTAAGGCCTGCGAACTTTTGCTTGAGTTTACCGCCAAGAAGGCGTTGTTTTTCAGCCTCTGTGAAAATATCGACACCGCCCCAAAAAATGGGCTGTTTGTTGACTGCACGGGCAAGAACATCGTGTAAACGGGTGTGGTCTTTACCTAGGCTGTTCGATATTTTTTCGGCACAGCGCCACAAATAAGCAGGAGTAATATTTGCTAGTTTTTGCAACCACCATTTAGCGCGCCAATTGCGGTAGCCAAAGAAGAGTTCATCGGCGCCTTCACCTACTTGCGCCACAGTAACGCCTTGTTTACGGGCTTCTTCGCTTACAAAATAAACGGGTACGCAAACGGGGTCAGCGATGGGCTCGTCTTGAAGCCACACCATTTCAGGAAGGAAGTTTAGAACTTCAGGCATTGTAAGGTGGCGCTCAAAATGCGTGGTGTTAAATTTTTGTGCAACTTCTGCGGCGGGGGTAAATTCGTTTGGAGCGCTGTCGTAGTCGCTATCATAGCCAATGCAAAAAGTTTTAACGGGTGTATTACCCATTTCGCTAAAGAGAGCAACATTGGTAGAGGAATCAACGCCGCCTGATAATAGAACACCAACTTCTACATCCGCTACTTTACGGTCAGCCACGGCGTCTTGCAAACGCTCTAGCACCGCTGTTTCTGGATCTGGCGTGAAAGCCTCATCTTCGGCAGCGCTTAGAGCATTCCACCATTCTTTTATTTCACCGTGACTATCGTTGCCAAAGGTGACCATGCTGCCCGCGGGGAGTTTGTAGATGCCGTCAAATAAGGTTTCAGGGGCGGGAACAGTAAGGAAGCTTAAATAATGAAAGAGGCCGTTTTCGTTCACACTGCGGGTTTGCCATGGTGTTTGTAGGAGGGCTTTTATTTCACTCGCGAAGCTGATTTTGCCGTTAGTTTCAGCAAAGTAAAGGGGTTTAACGCCAATGCGGTCACGGACAAGGGTGAGGGTGCCTTTGGCTTCATCCCACACACCAAAGGCGAACATACCGCGCAGTTTAGGCAAGCAAGCTTCGCCCCAGTGTTGCCATGCTTTTAATAAAACTTCGGTGTCGGAGTGGCTGGTTTGCCAGTTTTTAATGCCAAGGCCAGTAAGTTCGGTGCGGAGTTCTGCATGGTTATAAATTTCACCGTTAAACACAAGCGTAAGGCCAGTTGATTTGTCAGACATGGGTTGGTTGGCGCTGGTAGCTAAATCAATAATGCTTAAGCGGCGGTGGCCAAAGCCAGCGGTGTGGTTGGTGTTGACGTACTCGCCAGCGCCATCTGGGCCCCGATGCGCCATAACGTCGCGCATTTTAGCGATAAGTTCAGGTGTGACAATGCCTTTAGGCGCTTTTTTAGCGCTGGTTATAGCTGAAAAATCTATGAGTCCGACGATGCCACACATGCTTAAAGGTATAGCGGTTTTTTGTTGAAAAAGCAAAGCAATAGAGCTTGACGAAAGTATAAAAATAAGCCACATTCAGGCCGTACAAAACAGCTATTTATATGGAGAAATAACAATGCCTGCTGCTAAAAAAGCATCTAAATCTACTGGCCTTAAAGGCCAAGTTATCAGTATTACTGGCCCCGTCGTTGACGTTCAATTTGACGGTGGGCAACTGCCCGAAATTTTAAACGCCCTTGTAATTAAGCGTAAAGGCGAAGCCGACCTTATTCTTGAAGTAGGTCAGCACCTTGGTGAAAATACCGTGCGGACCATTGCAATGGACGCCACAGAAGGCTTAACCCGCGGCACTGAAGTGAGCGACACGGGTACAGCCATTACCGTGCCTGTTGGTCCTGCTAACCTTGGCCGTATCATGAACGTTGTTGGTGAACCCATCGATAACCTGGGGCCATTAGACACGACGCATACTGCACAAATTCACAAAGCAGCGCCAGATTTTGCTGATCAATCAACCGAATCAGCCGTGTTAGAAACAGGTATTAAAGTTATTGACCTCCTCGAGCCATATGCCAAAGGTGGTAAAATTGGCCTGTTTGGTGGTGCTGGTGTGGGTAAAACCGTATTGATTATGGAGCTCATTAACAACATTGCTAAAGGTCACGGTGGTTACTCTGTGTTCGCTGGTGTTGGTGAGCGTACTCGTGAGGGGAACGATCTTTACGAAGAAATGATTGAATCTGGTGTTATCACGAAAAATAACCCCAAAGAAAGCAAGGCGACACTTGTTTATGGTCAAATGAACGAACCTCCTGGGGCACGCGCACGTGTAGCGCTTTCTGGTTTGGCACAAGCGGAATATTTCCGTGATGAAGAAGGCCAGGACGTACTGTTCTTCGTAGATAATATTTTCCGCTTTACGCAAGCAGGTTCTGAAGTGTCAGCGTTGCTTGGCCGTATTCCTTCTGCGGTTGGCTATCAGCCAACACTGTCGACAGACATGGGGGCTATGCAAGAACGCATTACGTCAACGCACAAAGGCTCTATTACCTCTGTTCAGGCCGTGTATGTCCCCGCCGATGACTTGACGGACCCGGCACCTGCAACAACTTTTGCCCACTTAGATGCAACAACGGTATTGAACCGGAGTATTTCTGAAAAAGGAATTTACCCTGCGGTTGACCCGCTAGATTCGACCTCACGTATGCTTGACCCACAAATTATTGGTGAAGAGCACTACAATATTGCTACCCAAGTGCAAGAAACACTTCAACGCTATAAAGCCCTACAAGATATTATTGCTATTTTGGGGATGGATGAGCTAAGTGAAGACGACAAGATGACCGTACACCGTGCACGTCGCCTTGAGAAGTTCTTGAGCCAACCTTTCCACGTAGCCGAACAGTTTACAGGTATGCCTGGTAAATACGTTAAGCTAGAAGATACCGTGCGTAGCTTTAAAGAAATTATTGACGGTAAGCACGACGCCATGCCTGAGAATGCTTTCTATATGGTGGGCAGCATTGAAGAAGCGATTGAAAAAGCCGCAACAATGTCGCAAGAAGCTGCTTAATAGCTTTAAAATGCAAAACGCCGCCCAATGGGCGGCGTTTTTTTATGCAGCGTTTTTAGCTTTTTCAGAGGCTATAGCGCTTTCTTGCATCACAAATTCAAGGAGCTTACGATAAAAAAGAGAGTCTTCTCCCCATTCAGAGTTAATGAGATTGTTTGGAAAGCGTCCCTCGCAGGCGATTTGCAAACGCTTAATTTTAGGATGTTTATGAAGATGAGAGGGAATATTTTCCCAATGAAATTTATATTTCTCAATTTTTTCCGAAACAAAAGGTGTACTTGCACTTTCTAAACATCTATCTAGGTGGCGTTTAATAGCTTCGCAATCGTAGTCTAAGTTAGGAAATTTAAAATATTCGACGCGAGAGTCAAACGGCAAAAGGTTTTGAGTTAAATGCCATAAATGCCAGCGAATAACGACATTTTCAATGTCAGTATCAGCATGAGCATGGCTTACTAACAGCAAAATATCAGCAACATGTGCATAGCGTTTCATAGGCTTTTTTATAGCTGAATCAACAATAAGTTCACCTAAATTCTCGGGTAATCCAAATTCTGCAGGCCAAAGTTTAGCAGGAGGCA
>CALFWJ010000085.1 GCA_937928525.1 uncultured Alphaproteobacteria bacterium
GGTATAGGTACCAATTTACCAAGTAATGCCTTATCTGTTTTTGGTTCTTCGCAATCACCTGGCGTTTCCCAAGGCATCCTAAACTTAAGTACCACAGCAAGTCCCCAAGGGTTACGCATGGGTATCCAAGATCTCAGCCATATATGGTTTCAATCTTTTCATAAGATACCGTTGGCTATAAACCCATTAGGCAATTTTGTCGGTATCCGCACCACCAACCCCACCACAGCCCTCCACGTCAACGGTACCCTCCGCATTGCCAACGGCGGCGAAACCCCAGCGGAAGCAGGCGCTGGCGCCATCCGCTACAACGCCGGCACGCTCGAATTCTCTAACGGCACCGTCTGGACCGCCCTAGCGGCCGCCAGCGGCGACGACGGCGACTGGACCATCTCAGGCGGCGACGTCTACCGTGCAACGGGCAACGTAGGGATTGGTACTACAACGCCAGAAGAAGCGCTGGATGTTGTAGGGGCTGCCCAAATTTCAGTAACAGACCTTACTTTAAATAAAGGCGCCCTAACAATTGTTAACAATAATACCAGCATACTAAGTAATTTAAACGTCATGGGTCGCTTTGGATTAGTACTGAAAAATAGAGCCTCAGATTTACAAAATAGATTTGCAGGGATTGCGTTTGATGTAGGTACTGAAGATGATTCAGACACAATTGGTGCAGCTGTTTATGCCGCACGAGATGGCGATGCTATAGGCGACGCCACATTGCGCGACACAAATTTAGTATTTGCAACAAACGATAATTCTGATGATGGATTAACAGAACGTATGATTATTACGCATGATGGCTTGGTGGGTATTGGTGAAACCATCCCTTCAAGAGCTCTGCATGTAAACGGCGGAACCAGTAATATACCTGCTATATTTAGCTCTTCTGACGCTCTCTCTTTAATTGAATTTGAAGATGGCAATAGTACAAGTAATCCAAATATTGGTGCAGAAACAAATGACCTGCGCCTTAACTCAGGTACGGGCGGCAATATTAAAATGGAAATAGCTGCCACCGAAGTTATGCGTATTGACTCTGCTGGCAACGTCGGTATTGGAACTAACACACCAGCTTATCCGCTAGATATATCAGGCACACAAAATATCTCTAATGGCGCGCTGCGTATAAGTGACGGTGACAGTTCTAGTGTAGCTATCTGGTTCCCCAATTCTCAAGCAATCAGAACTGGTGTAACAGGCACAAACACTTTCTTCGATCTTGGCACGCTCAACTTACGTGACGGTAATGGTAGTTCAGCAAATGCTCAACTCAATGTATTTGGTGGTGCTTATATTAAAGATAACGTCGGCATCGGCGTCACCAACCCAGAAGCCCAACTTACCGTTAACACCAATATGATTATTGAAACACCTGCAGGTGGTAACGCTATTATCTTCGATGGTTCAAACAGCGCTTCAACTGCCCCAGATATTCGTTTTGGTTCTGCAGGCGTCATCGCCGCCGACTCAGGTCTTACGCTCACCATAGACGCCGATGCAAATTCATCAGGAAATTCCTTTAGTATCCGTCACGACACACCCACAACAAGCGGAGGTGAACTTCTTCTTACGCTCACAGAAGGTGGTCGCCTTGGCATTGGTCCCGACACTACCCCTAACCGTCCTCTCCATGTTCAAGGCAGCGATACCAACTCACCTGTCATCCAAATCCAAGATACCGATGATGCTGGCGCGAGCGCTATTGCATTCTTAGAGTTTAACGACTCTACTGGCACACGTACTGGCTTTGTTGGTGACAGCTCTGGTGGAACCCTTGACATGACCCTACAAGCGGAATCTGGTCAAATCCGCCTCCAACCCAGAAGTACTGGCCGTGTCTTCATCTTCGGTACCGGCGGTGTCGGCAGTTGCTTCATTGACGGTGACGGTCCAAGCACCACCTGCACCTCAGACGCCCGCCTGAAAAAAGACGTCACAACCATTCCTGAAAGCCTTGAACAACTGGCTAAACTCAGAGGGGTCACTTTCAACTGGAAAGACGAAGCCAAAAATAACCCTGGCCGCAAAACCTACGGCGTCATCGCGCAAGAGCTTCAAGCCGCGTTCCCAGAGCTTGTTGAAGAAGGCGAAGACGGTTATCTCCAAGCCACCATGGGCGGTCTTGTTCCAGTCTTCATTAACGCCATTAACCTCTTAAACGATGAAAACAAAGCCCTTAAAGCGCAACTAGAAGGTATTAACGCTCGCCTAGATGCTCTAGAAAAACGTGCGCATTAAATAAAATGAACCTACAAAAAAGAGCGCCACCTGCGCTCTTTTTTAATATCTCTCTAAGCTAGGCTTAAACCTTGTTAGCCCGATAAACCACATGTGCTGTTTTACCCTTCCGAATAAGCTGCACACGGCCTTTGCTGTTACTCCGCTCACCATCTACTTTTAAGTCAATACCTTCTGCCATTTCAAGCGGCACACCTTCAAATACAACTTCCATGGCATAGCCACTGCTACGCGGTGCTTGGCGTTGCAATACGCGACCAGAACCTAAGCTATGACGTACAACCAAACCTCGGCTGGTGGTTTCAATCGGCATATCTTTTAGCACTGCTTTATAATCTTCAATTTGTGAGTATGGGTACTTCAATACCTGACGGTTCATAAGTACCACAACATTATTTAACGATTGGCCATTGGTCATTTCATACGGCCATTTGCCGTATAGATCGTAAAAATTTTGATTTGCTGTTTCAATCACAGCCAGTTCATTAGCGCCTTCAGCACCAACAGATGTCCCTAATACACTCTGCCATGGCAAAGCCACAGCGCCAAACGTTCCTAGGCTGCCCACCATAACGGTTACCAAAATGGCTTCGTCAATAGCAATACCTGCGTTACGTTTATTTAATGTTTTCATTTTTTTCTCAGTTTATTTCGGGTTGGAGAAGCTTCCAGGCAAACTCCAATGTAAAACCTTATACATGTACACAATAGAAATATCCTGACACCCCTGACATAAAGGCAAAATACCGTGCTAACTTAGTGCCCGCTCTAAAAGCCGCACTTCTTCCGCTAGCGTAGAATCACTCACCAATAACTTCTCCACGGCTTTCGTACCGTGCATCACCGTGGTGTGATCACGCCCACCAAACGCACGGCCAATTTCAGGGAAACTGCGCGTAGTCAGTTTTTTACATAAATACATCGCCACTTGGCGCGGCCGTGCAATTTGCCGTTGACGGCGGGGGCCGTGCAAGTCCGCAATCTTGATCGTGTAAAATTCTGCCACTTGGCGTTGAATATCATCTAACGTCACACCTTTGGCCTGACTTCTAAATAAGTCTTTCAACTGCTCTTGCGCAAACTCAAGCGTAATCGTTGCGCCCACAAATTTAGCGTGTGCCGCCAAACGGTTCAGCGCACCCTCTAATTCCCGCACGTTACTCACAATGTTTTGCGCCATAAACTCAATCACGTCACGGCCAAGCTCTAACCCTAACAGTGCCGCCTTTTGCTCTAAAATAGCCAACCGTGTTTCCACTTCTGGCGCATGCACTTCACACGTTAAACCACTGCCCAAACGGCTTTTTAAGCGCTCTTCCACTCTGTCTAAATCGTGCGGACTTCTGTCCGACGTCAAAATTACCTGCTTACCCATACTCACCAGCGTATTAAAAGTATGGAAAAACTCTTCCTGCGTCGCGCCCTTCCCGGCAATAAACTGCACATCATCAATCATCAGCACGTCTACGTTCCGGAAAGTTTCTTTAAAGTTCAGCGTGCTCTTACTTTGCAGCGCCCGAATAAACCGAAACAAAAACTGCTCCGCCGAAATATATAAAACTTTTAGTTTGTCATTCTTGGCTAAAATTTCCCAGCCCACAGCGTGCATCAGGTGCGTTTTCCCAAGCCCCACACCACCATGTAAGAAGAAAGGGTTATACGCCGCTGTTTCGCCCGCACAAACCGCCTCAGCAATACGGCTGGCCGCAGCATACGCCACAGCATTAGAATTTCCGGTCACAAACGCCTTAAAAGTAGAAAGCGGGTTCAGTGCCGTACCGCCAAGCAGTTGCGCTTCAATTCCTTCTTCTGGCGTGGCCTCTATTTTTTCGGGCAAAAAATTATCGGGCAATTTTGGCTTCTCCGACGCCATCGATATCGGCACCACGCAAAAAGTAACAGCCATATCTTTGCCTGAAACCTTGCTTACTGCCGTATTAAAAATATCCTGATAATTTTCCGCCACCCAATCCAACATAAACTGCGTGGGCACGCCAACGCTCAATTCAGTATCGTCAAGGCGCATCGCCTGCAAGGGGGCAAGCCAGCTCGCATAGTCAGCCGCATCAACTGCGGTTTCTAACTCAGCCTGAATCTGTGTCCACAGCTCTTGCACGCGCGCTCCTGTTTTTGTTGTTTATGCTTTAAATATCAAAAAAGCCGAGTCCCCACCAAGGCACTCGGCTTTATCTATAAAATAGTTCTCTTACAGATGTAAGCGCTTAGCCAGCAATACGCTTAGCAAGGCGGCTTACCTTACGGGCAGCCATACCTTTACTTACAACGCCTTTTTGCGCACCACGGGTAAGAGCCGACATTGCAGCCGTAAATAAAGTACCAATGGTTTTTTTGTCGCCAGCAGCAATAGCTGCTTCAACGTTTTTCACAATACCACGGATTTTTGTGCGCTCAGCGCGGTTTGCAGCATTCCGTGTTTCAGTCTGACGGATGCGTTTTTTGGTTTGTTTGGTGTGCGCCATATTTTTTCCTAATTTTACTCTGTTATCTCAATAATATCATTTTATCTCAAGGTGCCCAAAGGGCGTGCTTTCTAGGCCTTCCAAAGTCATATTGGTTCTATTTCGGTGTCAACCTCTGCCTATTACATAAGCATCCGCACCCAAAACCAATCTAGCTCCAGAAAAGTTATATACCAGCCCTGTGGATAAATCACAAGCCCCAATCTAAAAAAAAGACAAAAAAGAGGAGCCGTAGCTCCTCTTTTCTTAATATATTTAAACAAGCACTCGTAAACTTGCTTCTAATTCTACAATTTGCGGCTTCATAGAATCCAAAAAACTATAAGCTCTAGTTGATTTTTCAAGAAATGTCTCAGCTTCAGCAATTTGTTCTTTAGGGTAGGGCGGAAAACCAATACTTAAAACTTTCTGATAACGTTCTACGAGAGATTCTCTCTGCCGTATATGACTATCCAACAATTCACTATGGTTTTGATTTTTAGCTTTGTAAGCAAACAAAGGTTTTTCTTGCGCAAAATTAGAATGAATAGACTGTTCTGCAAACCATTTAAATGGCTCTAACGGAAAACTTTGCTCCTTAATTAAATAATATTCCCTCACTTTTTCTGGTACACGCCTTAAGTATCCGCTAAACTCGGCCCATGCCCACCGCCGCAACTCCCCTCTCCGCCGCCGATTTTGCCGCCCTCACCCTCGCGCGCACGTCTGGCATTGGCCCCGTGACCTACCATAGCCTCCTTGCGCTCCATCCTAATCCTGCCGATGCCCTCGCCAACCTACCCGAATTGTGTAAAGCCCGCGGCCGCAAACAGTTTAAATTCCCTCTTGAGGCTGAAATTCAGGCCGAAATCGATGCCACACATACCCTTGGCGCCCAGTTTATTTTTCATCACAACGATAATTATCCGGAACTCCTGAAAAATACCCCCGACGCCCCGCCAGTATTAGTGGTGATGGGCAATCCAGACCTATTGCACACCCGCCAAGTAGCCATTGTTGGTAACCGTAATGCCAGCCTGAGTGGTCAAACCTTCACGCAAAATTTAGCGGGCACACTGGCCGATAACAACCTTACCATTACCAGCGGCCTCGCCCGCGGAGTAGACACTCACGCCCACACCGCAACCCTACAAAATGGCGGCAATACCGTTGCAGTTATTGCGGGCGGCATCAACCACGTCTATCCACCAGAAAACAAAAACCTGCGCGCCCAAATTATTGAATATGGCTGCCTCGTAACCGAATCTCCAATCGGCGAAACCCCAACTGCCCGCCACTTCCCACGCCGTAACCGTATTATTGCTGGACTAAGCCTTGCCACTGTTGTCACTGAAGCAGCACGGAACTCTGGTAGTCTCATTACCGCGCAATATGCTGGCGATTATGGCCGCGATGTTTATGCCGTGCCCGGCAACCCGCAAGACGCCCGTGCGGCAGGCCCAAACCACCTCTTGCAGCAAGGTGCTGCGATTTTGTTAAACCCTGATGACCTGATTGCGCAACTGCCGCAGAATATGAGCCACGTCATGGCAAAAAGTGGTGTTAATAGTGTTAATTATACCCGCGAAACGCAAACTGATCTTTTTTCATCAGAATTGGCCACAATTGACCACAAAATGGACATTTCTGAGCCCGAATTGAGCAATAATTTGCCAGAATTGACACCAAAAACAACCATTTTGAGCGCTCTCTCTAGTCAACCTGTGCCACAAGATAAGCTCTTGCGAGAGCTTAATCTCCCCGAACATGAAAGCTTAGCGCTACTGGCTGAACTAGAGCTGATGGGCGATATCCAGCGCCACCCCGGCAACCACTGGAGCCTATAACTCAAGATATTTAGGCGCAAAAAGGCCAACAATAAAACCCGCCAGCAGCGGGTTTTAATTTATAGTCATGCCTCTATTTTTTGAGGCCCATCTTAGCTAAGCTAGCAGACAAGGCTTCGTTCATTTGTCTGAACTCACTTTCCATGCCCTCTAACGCGGAAGATACCTGACCAGAAGCGGTACTTGTTTCTTGGTTTGCACCCTCAACATTCCCCATATTTTGGTCTACTAAATCTACACGATTTGCAGCTTCTTGTACGCTCGCTGCAATTTCTTGCGTTACGCTTCCCTGCTCTTCTACCGCGGCAGATACAGTTGTTGAGCTGTCGCGAATTTGGTGAATGGCATCCATCACACTACGCAGTGCATTAACACTCTCATCAGATACAGACTGAATGCTCTTCACCTGATCGGTAATGTCGCTTGTTGCTTCGCTGGTGTGCGAGGCAAGCTTTTTAACTTCGTCGGCTACAACCGCGAACCCACGGCCTGCATCTCCTGCACGCGCTGCTTCAATAGCGGCGTTAAGGGCCAACAAGTTAGTTTGTTCAGCGAGATCGTTAATCAGTTTAATTACGTCACTAATACGCATACCTGCTTCACCTAACTTACGCACAACATCATCGGTTTGTTGGGCTTGCTCAACCGCTTGATCAATCAGAGCGTTAGATTCTGTGATTGAGCGTGAAATATCGTTAATGGAGATATTCAGCTCTTCTACCGCGCTTGCAACCGAGGCCACGTTACGGGCAGCTTCACTTGAACTTTCACGCACTGTTTCGCTTGAACTCATGGCACTTTGCGATGCACTCATCATCCCTTTAACTGCGCCACCAATTTGGTGCGTCGCCGCAGATAAACTTTCTGCGCTGTGGTTAAAGTTAGCGCTAATTTCCTCTACGGGTTTGAGCAGTGTTTTAGAGAGGTAGATACCAATCAACATTACAATTGTTTGCATCACAACCATAATGATAATCATTTGAAAAATAAGTTGATATACTGCGGCCATAACATCAGAGCGTTCAACTTCTGATACAGCAATCCACTCTACATCTGGTAGATGCACTGTGTGATAACCAATTAAAGCTTCATTGCCGTGGTAGTTAAGCTCTTCTAGGTAACCGTGTTCCTTGATTTTAACGGCTTCTAAAACTTTTGTTTGAATAACTTTACCAATAGTATCTTCTTCTACACGAGCTGAATTTGTCCGCATTTCACCATCTAGTGAAAGTAAGAAAGATTCTGTACTTTTAAATGTTATGGCGTCTGACGGTTCAAAGAGATCAGACGGTGCTGGAATTTGCGCGACGTAAACCCCAACAATTTTACCATTTTTATGAATAGGAGCCGCAACAAATGATGCAGCAGCGCCATAACTTGGCTCGTAAGGTTTAAAATCTTCCATTATGACACGGTCTTCGCTGATAGCGCGCTTAACAGCACTGGTAAAGTTTGTATTTTTATAAGGCCCTGTAAAGAGAGGCATCATGAAGTCGACCTCTTTAAATACCGAGTAAACAATACGACCTTCTGTTGGTTCAACAAAGAAAATATCGTAGAAGCCAAATTGCTCAAGGACATCGCGCATATAAGGGTGATATTTACCGTGATAAAGCGAGTAAACGCTGCCATCGTCGGCTTGGTCTAGCTTTTCTTTGGCGCCAATTTCGTGCGGGTTATTTGCAATATAGGCTGTTTGTAGGCCACGCGCGAGATCGTCGCTTGGGGCCCAACGGGCAGCATCTTGCGCTGTGGCGTCTGGCGTATTTTCTGCTTGGTAGGCATAACGCGCATCAAGGCCCTGTTGGTTAATTTGGTTGGCTGATGGCTCGTAGGCACTTATGGCAGCTTGATATGCTTCATATGCTTCTAGCACATAAGGGTTATCGGCGCTGGTACTCACTTGAGCACGCATGAATTTAATGCGATCAATGACGGCTGTTGCTTTTTCTGCGGCTACCGCTTCCATCGCGTGCTCTTCATCTAGAATAATTTGTGTAGCTTGGCGCCATGTTGCGATACCTGCCAAAATAAGTGCTGGTATTGTCCCAACC
>CALFWJ010000086.1 GCA_937928525.1 uncultured Alphaproteobacteria bacterium
CCGCGTTGACGCTGACCAGCTTCTGGCCGACGATGCTAAAATTGACGTAAACCACTTTGTTGAAGGTCAGTGGCTAGACGTAACCTCTGAGTGCTCTCAGGGTAAAGGTTTTGCTGGTGCTATGAAGCGCTGGAACTTTGGCGGTATGCGGGCGACTCACGGGGTATCTATTTCTCACCGTGCGCACGGTTCTACTGGTCAAAACCAAGACCCAGGTAAAGTATTTAAAGGTAAAAAGATGGCCGGCCACATGGGCGCGCGTCGTTCTACCGTACAAAACGTTAAACTCTTTAAGATTGATGCTGAAAAAGGTCTTCTCCTTATTAAAGGCTCTGTGCCTGGTAGTAAAGGCGGCATGGTATTTGTTAAGGATGCAGTTAAAAAAGCAGCCCCAGATTTATCTAAGCAGCAATCATCAGAACAAGTAGAAGGTTAAGGAGAAACCATGAAACTAAATATGATTAACCTAGACGGCAGCAAAGCGGGTGACATTACCCTAAACGCTGACGTATTTGGCCTCGCCCCACGTAAGGACTTGCTCCAACGTGTTGTGGTATGGCAGCTCGCTAAAATGCGTGGTGGTAACGCCCACACACAAGTTCGTGGTGAAGTAAGCCGCACAACGAAAAAGCTTTACCGTCAAAAAGGTACTGGTGGTGCGCGTCACGGTTCACGTCGCTCTAACATCTTTGTTGGTGGTGCTGCACAGTTTGGCCCGCGTGCTAAAAGCTGGGCATTTAGCCTGAACAAAAAAGTACGCGTATTAGCGCTTAAAACAGCTTTATCAACCAAAGCCGCTGAAAAGCAGCTAACTGTTGTTAAAAACGTAGAGCTTAAAACGCACAAAACCAAAGACTTGCAAGCATTACTCGCCAAAGCAGGCCTAGAGCGCGCAACATTTGTTGTGGACGCTGTAGACACTAACTTTGACCGCGCCAGCCGTAACCTTCCTTTCATTAAAGTTCTGCCGACTGAAGGTGTGAATGTTTACGACATCCTCCGTCAAGAGAATCTTGTTCTGACTGAGAATGCAGTTAAAATGATCGAAGCCCGCTTTACAGGCGAAGCTAAAGCAGCTGCAAAGCCTGCTAAAGCCGCACCTAAAAAGACAACTGCAAAGAAGGAGGCTAAATAATGGCCAAATCTCAAGCAACCGAGCGTCAGCTCCAGCTTCTTAAAAAGCCCCTCATTACCGAGAAAACCAGTCAAATGGCTGGTAATTGGGTGGCCTTTGAAGTTCAGCCAGACGCTGATAAGCCTGAAATTCGCACAGCAGTAGAAGTTCTCTACGGTGTGAATGTGCTTAAAGTCAACACTTTGAACCAACGGGGTAAAGTTAAACTTTTCCGTGGTCACAAAGGTAAGCAAAGCAACGTGAAAAAAGCGTTTGTACAACTTAAAGATGGCCAGTCTATTGACATGGCTGCCACTCTGTAAGGAAAGAAAATATAAATGGCATTAATTACTTATAAGCCTACATCGCCCAGCCGCCGCCAGTTGGTGACGGTTGATCGCAGCCACCTCCACAAAGGTGCGCCCGAAAAAAGCCTTGTAGAAACTCTTAAAAAGAACGGTGGTCGTAACAACCAAGGCCGTATTACAACGCGTCACCAAGGTGGTGGTCACAAGCGTAAATACCGCATGATTGACTTCAAACGTCGTAAATTTGACATGGTCGCAACTGTTGAACGCCTAGAGTATGACCCTAACCGTACGGCATTTATTGCCCTCGTAATTTACGAAGACGGCGAAAAATCTTACATCTTGGCCCCACAACGCGTTAAAGCCGGCGACAAGCTTATGGCTGGTCCTAAAGCTGAGATTGTGACGGGTAACGCACTTCCTCTGAAAAATATTCCAGTAGGTACAGTGGTTCACAACGTAGAACTTAAACCAGGGAAGGGCGGCCAAATGGCACGTTCGGCTGGTGGTTACGTGCAAATCATTGGTAAAGATGGTCAAAACGTTCAGCTTCGTCTGGCTTCAGGCGAGCAACGCATGGTTAACGAGCAATGTATGGCAACAATTGGTGCTGTATCAAATGCTGACCACAGCAACACGAATGACGGTAAAGCTGGCCGTTCACGCTGGAAGGGCATCCGCCCAACTGTACGTGGTGTGGTTATGAACCCGGTAGATCACCCACACGGTGGTGGTGAAGGTAAGACCTCTGGTGGTCGTCACCCTGTATCGCCATGGGGACAGCCAACTAAAGGTAAGCGGACTCGGAATAAGAAGAAGCCGTCTAACAGCATGATTATTCGTACGCGTCACGCGAAACGTAAATAACAACAGGTGAAGGAGACTAAATAATGCCACGTAGTATTAAAAAAGGCCCATTTGTAGACCATCACCTGATGGCTAAAGTGGAAAAAGCAATCGAGAACAACACCAAGACACCCATTAAAACATGGTCACGTCGCAGCACAATTATGCCTGAATTTTTAGGCCTTACATTTGCAGTGCACAACGGTAAAAAGTTTGTACCTGTAATGGTGACTGACAATATGATTGGTCAGAAACTTGGTGAATATTCTCCAACCCGTACCTTTGGTGGTCACGGCGACAATAAATCCAAATAGGTAGGAAAATAAAATATGAGTAAACAACAAACTCCCCGCGCTTTAGCTGATCATCAGGCTAAAGCCAGCGTTATGGGCGTTAAGGGCAGCGTGCAAAAAGCTGGCCTAGTCCTAGAGCTTATTCGCGGTAAAAACGTCGAAACAGCAATGGCAAACCTCCAGTTTAGCCGTAAAAAAATTGCCGAAGACGCTCGTAAATGCCTCGAAAGCGCTATTGCAAATGCTGAAAACAACCACGACCTCAATGTTGACAAACTGGTTGTTGAAGAAGCATACGCAAACAAAAACATCGTGCTCAAGCGTTTCCGCGCTCGTGCTCGTGGCCGTGCTGCTAAAATTTTGAAGCCACGCTGCAACATGATTATTATTGTTGGCGAAAAAGCTGAAGTGAAGAAAGAAGCTAAGAAGGCTCCTAAAAAATCTGCACCTAAAACAGCTGCTAAGAAAGAAACGAAAACAGAGGAGGCTAAAGCCTAATGGGACAGAAAGTAAACCCGATTGGTTTCCGTATCGGAACCAACAAATCTTGGGCCTCTAACTGGTTTGCAGGCAAAGATTACCCACGTCTATTGAAGGAAGACAGCGAAATTCGTAAATTCCTGAACAAACGTTTGAAAAACGCAAACATCTCTAAAATTGTGATTGAGCGTCCAAACAAGAAGTGTAAAGTGTTTATTCACACTGCACGTCCAGGTGTTATTATTGGTAAAAAAGGTGCCGAGATCGAAACGCTACGCCGTGAACTTCAACAACGTAGTGGCGACGAAGTACTGCTGAATATTGTTGAGGTTAAAAAACCTGACATTGACGCGCAGCTTATCTCTGACAGCATTGCATCGCAAATTGAGCGCCGTGTATCTTATCGTCGCGCCATGAAGCGTGCCATGCAGAACGCTATGCAAAATAACGCTGAAGGTATTCGTGTATGTGTTGGTGGCCGTCTAAACGGAGCAGAAATTGCCCGTACTGAATGGTACATCGAAGGTGCACTGCCACTTCACACCTTGCGTGCTGACATCGACTACGGTTTCTCTGAAGCTTTAACAACCTACGGTATTTTGGGTATTAAAGTTTGGGTGAACCACGGCGAGAAATACGCAATGGATGACCAAAACGCTGGCGCACAGCCTGCACGAGCGTAAAGGAAAGGATTAAATATTATGTTACAACCGAAAAAAACCAAATTCCGTAAAGCACATAAAGGCCGTATCCACGGTGATGCTAAAGGCGGAACCGATGTGAACTTCGGCGACTTTGGCCTTAAAGCAATCACCGCTGAGCGTGTGACTGCCCGTCAAATCGAAGCTGCACGTCGGGCCATGACCCGTTACACTGGCCGTGTTGGCCGTGTATGGATTCGTATCTTCCCAGATGTTCCTGTATCAGGCAAACCAGCTGAAGTACGTATGGGTAAAGGTAAAGGTTCAACCGAGTACTGGGTAGCCCGCGTTAAACCAGGTCGCGTTATGTACGAACTTGGTGGTGTGAGTGAAGAAGTAGCGCGTGAAGCCTTCCGCTTAGCTGCAATGAAACTTCCCGTGAAGACTAAAGTCGTATCACGTCAACAAGGTTAAGGAATTAAATTATGAAAATGCAAGAAATTTTAAAATTGAAGCCCGCTGATATTAAGGCTGAAATTCTTAAACTCAGAAAAGAGCAAATGAACCTCCGCTTCCAAAAAGCAGGTGGTCAGCTCGAGAACCCAAATCGCTGGCGTGACGTGCGCAAAACTGTTGCACGCCTTAAAACAGCAATGAACACGAAAACAGAAAGTTAGATTATGCCTAAACGTACCCTCCAAGGCACCGTGGTGAGCAACAAAACTGACAAAACAATTGTTGTGTCTGTTGAGCGCCGCTTTAAGCACCCTCTTTTTGGTAAGACTATGCGGTCTTCTAAAAAATACCACGCACACGATGAAGCCAATGCGGCTCAAATCGGTGACTTGGTTCAAATTATTGAGAGCAAACCACATTCTAAATTGAAGCGGTTTGAACTTGTAAACAGTGCTGTAGCAGCTGACGCTAAGTCGGCTGAACCAAGCACAGAAGGAAAGTAAAACACCATGATTCAAGTTGAAACCCAGCTGGGAATCGCCTGTAACTCTGGCGCCAAACGCGTTCAGTGTATTAAGGTACTTGGCGGCTCTAAGCGTCGTTATGCCCGTATCGGTGATATCATTGTCGTCTCTATTAAAGATGCAATGCCCAAAGGTAAAGTTAAAAAAGGTGACGTAGCCCGCGCTGTTGTGGTGCGCACCCGCAAAGAACTTCAGCGTAAAGATGGTTCTACCATCCGCTTTGATAATAATGCAGCCGTTATTATTGATAAAAAAGACGAACCCATTGGCACACGTATTTTTGGCCCAGTAGCTCGCGAGTTACGCGCTAAGAAATTCATGAAAATTGTGTCACTCGCACCGGAGGTATTATAATGCAACACGCTTACAAATCTAAACTTAAAACGGGTGACGAAGTTGTCGTCATGACCGGTAAGGATAAAGGTAAAAAAGGTAAAATTACATCAGTTGTTACCAAAACAAACCGCGTTATCGTGGCTGGTTTGAACACTGTTAAAAAGCACATCTCGCAGCAAGCAGCAATGCAAATGCAAGTTGAAGCTGGTGTTATTACCAAAGAAATGCCGATTGCAATTTCTAACGTTATGCTCGCTGACCCTAAATCTGGCAAACCAACCCGCGTTGGCTACCGCACAGAAAAAGACGGCAGCAAAGTACGTATTGCTAAAAAGAGTGGTGAAGTGATTGACACCATTAAAAAGGCAGCGTCTAAAAAGGGAGCTAAATAATTATGGCAAAAGCAAACACTTCAACTCAACCTCGCATGAAGGAGTTGTACCTTAGTACAATTAAAGCCAGCATGATGAAGGACTTTAGTTACAAAAACGTAATGCAAACCCCCAAGCTCGAGAAAATCGTGCTTAACATGGGTGTTGGTGAGGCCGCACTTGATAAAAAAGTGATGGAATCAGCCGTTAACGACATGACGCTTATCGCAGGTCAAAAACCTGTTATTACTAAAGCGCGTAAATCTATTGCAGGTTTCAAGATTCGTGACGGTATGCCAGTAGGCTGCAAAGTAACTCTTCGCGGCACGCAAATGTACGAATTCCTAGACCGCTTGGTAACAATTGCACTGCCACGTGTACGTGACTTTGACGGTATCCCTAACAAGTCCTTCGACGGGCAGGGGAACTACAGCATGGGTATTAAAGAGCAAATTATTTTCCCAGAAATTGACTTTGATAAAACAGATAAAATCCGCGGTATGGACATTATCTTCAGCACCAACGCTAAATCAGACGAAGAAGCAAAAGCCCTGTTAGCCGGCTTTGGCATGCCCTTCCGTCGTAAGATTCAATAGGAGAATAGACATATGGCAAAAGTAAGTATGATTAACCGCGAAGACCGCCGGATTCACGCTGTAAAACGCGACGAACCTAAACGTGAAGCTCTCCGCGCAATCCTAAAAGATGTAGATGCATCTTACGAAGATAAAATTGCTGCCCGCGACAAGCTGAACAAGCTTCCCCGTGATGGCTCTTACACACGTGTAATGAACCGTTGTAGCTTTACAGGTCGCCCACGCGGCTACCACCGTAAGTTTGGTGTATCACGTAACGTATTGCGTGAAATGGCTGCTAAAGGAATGCTTCCGGGCGTTCGTAAAGCATCTTGGTAAGCGAGAAAAAAGAAAGTTTAATATTATGACAATGACAGATCCGATCTCAGATATGCTCACTCGTTTGCGTAACGGCCAAATGGCTGGCAAGAAAACGGTTGAAATGCCTGCATCACGCTTGAAAAAAGCGATTTTGGATGTACTCCTCAACGAAGGTTTCATTCAAAGCGTTAATAAAGCAATCAGCAACGATGGCCACCCCATTTTAAACGTGGCCCTTAAATACCAACAGGGTAAAGGTGTAATGACCTCACTCAAGCGTGTTAGCAAGCCTGGTTTACGCCAGTACTCAGCTGCGCAAGAAATCCCGATGGTTGCAAACGGTTTGGGAGTTAGTATTGTGTCGACCTCTAAAGGCATCATGACTGATACAGCAGCTCGTCAACAGAACATCGGTGGCGAAGTACTTTGCCAAGTTCTGTAAAGACTTAAATAAATAACTTAAAGTAGAAAGATAAGCTATGTCACGCGTTGGTAAAGCACCTGTCAGCATCCCTGCTGGCGTAGAAGTGACCCTGAACGGGCGCGACCTTGCTGTTAAAGGCAGTAAAGGTACGCTTAACTTCATGGTTCCTCATGAAATTGATACAAATATCGAAGGCAGCGAAGTTACATTCGCCCCTAAAAAAGAAGGCCGCCAATTTGCTGCTAAGTGGGGACTTGTCCGCGCTATGACTGCAAACATGGTTAAAGGCGTCACCGATGGTTACGAAATTAAGCTTAAGCTTATTGGAGTAGGGTATCGCGCCAACATGGCCGGCCCTAAGCTTAACGTCGCTGTAGGCTATAGCCACCCTGTGCTTATGGATGTACCAGCAGGTATTACTGTTGCCACACCAGAACCAACCGAGATTGTGGTTTCAGGCATCGATAAACAAGCTGTTGGCCAAT
>CALFWJ010000087.1 GCA_937928525.1 uncultured Alphaproteobacteria bacterium
AAGGCAGGGCGGGCAGATACCGCCACCGACCCCGCGCCATTATCTATGATTGAAACATGGATTGAGCTTAAACCAAAAGAAGAATGGCGCGCAGGAATGACACCTGAAAAACTCATGGCAGAACTCGATAAAAAAGTGCGCTTGCCAGGGCTCTCTAACAGCTGGGGCTATCCCATCAAGATTAGGCTAGATATGCTCACAACGGGTATTCGCACCCCTGTAGGCATTAAAATATCTGGCCCTGACCTTAAAGGTATCGCTGACCTTTCTCGCCAAGTAGAAAATATTGTGAAGGAAGTTAAAGGCACACGCAGCGCCATTGCTGACCGCGTTCAAGGCGGAAAATATATTGAGATTGTACCAAACCGCCGCGCTTTAGCCCGCTACGGCGTAGATATCGGCACAGTTCAACGCATCATCCAAATTGCACTCGGCGGCATGAAACTCACTGAGGCCATTGAAGGGCGAGAACGCTACGGCATTATGGTACGATATGACCGCCCCTTCCGTGAAGATATGGCCGATCTAGAAAACGTGCTTGTCCCCACACCTGAAGGTGCGCACATCACGCTAGCAGAACTTGCCACGGTAAAAATCACCGAAGGCCCACCCATGATTAAATCTGAGAATGCCCGCTTAAACGGGTGGGTATTCGTAGACTTAGAAAATGTTGATATTGGCAGTTACATTAAAAATGTGCGCCAAACACTCAATGAAAAGCTAGCGCTTCCCGCAGGTTACAGCCTTACATTCTCTGGCCAGTTTGAACAAATGCAAGAAGCTAATAAACGCCTCAGCGTCGCTATTCCAGCGGCATTACTGATTATTTTGACGCTACTTTATCTGCACTTTGGTCGTTGGGATAGAACCGCGCTCATTATGCTGGCTGTACCGTTCGGCCTTATTGGCGGTATTTGGGGTGTTTACCTTGCAGGCTACAATCTCTCGGTTGCGGTTGCTGTTGGCTTTATTGCCCTTGCGGGGATAGCTGTAGAAACGGCTATTATAATGCTGATATATATTGACCAGCAAGTGCGCGAGCACCCACCAAAAAATTATAACGACCTTCTTGGGGCGGTAACTCACGGCGCAGTGCTCCGTGTCCGCCCTAAGTTGATGACGGTAAGTACCATCATCTTTGGCCTCCTTCCTGTATTCTTCACAGACGGCCCAGGGGCTGATGTTATGCGCCGCATTGCACTACCCATGGTAGGCGGTATGACCAGCACACTTGTGCTGACCCTGATTCTCATTCCTGCCATATATGTCCTTTATATGGGCTGGATAATGAATCTAAAAAAGTAAAATAACCTAAAATAAACAAAGGAAACTAAAATGAAAAAAGCACTCTTAACAACAGCACTTACGTTAGCCACACTCTTGCCAACGCTATCTATGGCAGGCGAAGGGCATAATATGAATACGAAAGCGCATGAAATTGCATTGCCAGCCAATACATACATGGGCGCAGGCGTTATTCAAAAAGTGAACGTCGACGCGAGAACAGTAAACATCGCCCACGAAGCTATCCCAACGATTAAGTGGCCAGCAATGGTTATGGATATTGCCGTGTCTGATGAAATTAATTTGGACAATATAAAAGCTGAAGACGCCATCAAATTCCACCTCAATCTAGGTACAGATAAAGTTTACCGTATCGTAAAAATTATTCCTACCGAGAAGGCAATATCTCACATCCAGCCAGAAACTGAAACGCAAGACCACTCAGAACATCACAACCATTAAGGAGAAATAAATCATGTTTGAAATCATTCCAAATTACCACCCTATCTTGGTGCATTTTACGGTGGCTTTACTATCTACTGCATCACTGCTGTTTATTGTGGGGGCGCTTGCCCCTCCATCAGCAGCATGGAAAGACACATGTTTAACCGTTGCCCGCTGGAATTTATGGCTAGGCGCACTCATCACCCTCGCAACCGTCCTCGCTGGCTGGCAGGCTTATAATAGTGTCGCGCATGATGGGCCATCTCACGCGGCCATGACAGACCACAAAAACTGGGCGTTCCCAACAGCAGGCTTGTTTATATTTTTGGCTCTATGGGCATTTATTCAACGTAAAACCGAGAAGGTACATACGGCCTTTGTAGTACTCATCGCCATTGCGGCCATCATGCTCGGGGCAACAGGACTTAAAGGGGGTGACTTAGTTTATCGTTACGGCCTAGGCGTTATGTCTCTACCAGAAGCTACTGGTGATGGCGGTCATGACAGCCATAGCCACGGCGATGATGCACATCATCAACCTAAAATGAAAAACAGCCCAAGCCATGACGACCATAGCGGCCATGCACACTAAACATTAAAAAAGAAAAATAATTTTTAAATTAGACACAAGCTATAGATAGCGTTAGAATTATTTGGTAATGAAAAAAATGACAACCATAATTATATTTGTATTGGCGCTCACACAGTTGGTCGGTGTCGTGCATGCTGTTGTTGATTCTATTCACCATGACACTGCTCAAACACATGCTTTTGAAAGTGTTGTGACAAACACTGTTGATAATAGTAACTCTGAATTAGTGTCCAATCATTCTGAAAACTGTCAGTTTAATTGCCATAGCCATTGTCATGCCCAAGTGTTTCTAGGGACATCAAATTCTCATGTTGTCTCTAGTAAAAAAACCGCGCAGGTTTTTGGCTATAATCAATTCTACATTGGTCTTATCCATGGGCCAGACTCTCCACCACCCAGTATCCTTTAAGCTTACTCTACCAAAAACAGGCCAATTTTAGCCTGTAGGCATATTTTTATGCCTGTAATGTAATTTATAAAAGGATATTAAGAAATGAATAAATATATTGTAATGGGCGTGTGCGCCTTAGGTTTAACCGTAGCAGCAAACAGTGTCTTTGCTGAAAGTAGAAAAAATCATGTGTCTCCAGAAATGGAAACTATTATGTTCCCTGAACAAACTGGTGAGATTTACGGTTGGAATAAAGAAGGTATGGCTACTTCATCTCGTCATCACGCGACTACGCCCGCAGATTGTGTTATGGCAAAAAGCTATCCTGCACGTAGTGGTGGTATCGAGCTTCACAAGAGGTTACACACCAATCATAATGACAATGCTTGTCGCTAGCTAAATATGCGTTGGAAGGTTTCGATTTTTGAGCCTTCCAACGCTAATTTTATAATAAGGATATCCCATGATAAAAAAAGTATTTCTCTTAACTCTTTTATGCACCCCAAGCCTGACGATGGCTGCAGAAGATATAGTGCATTTTGATTTGGCTGCTGCGTATCAACAAGCTATGCAGCACTCCCCAACACTCAAAGAAGAAAAAGCCCGTCTTGAAGCTATGTCTGGTCAAACACAACAAGCATCAGTTTGGTTAAATCCAGAATTTGAATTTGACATAGAAAATTTTGGTGGCAATGGACAATTTAATGGTACTGACGCCGCTGAACATACCTATGCATTATCACAAAAATTAGAAATTGGAGGCAAACGTTCTGCGCGAAGTAATGCCGCACTTAAACGCTTAGAAGCTGCGCAGGCAAATTATACTGTAGCTGAGCTAAAGCTGAAGCAAGACGTCACCATTGCCTATATGGGCGCTGTTGCAGCGGCACAAAACTTTAGATTAGCTCAAGAGCAAGAAGACCTGGCCCAAACAGTGCTTAATACCGTTAAAAAACGGGTAAAAGCGGCACGTGAACCAAAGATTCAACAACGTAAAGCTGAAGTTGCTTATGCAACGGTTACTCTTAAACGTCAACAGGCTGAACGTGAAGCTAAGTTAGCACTAACAAAATTAGCGGCTTTATGGAATGAGCATGTATTAAACAGCACTTTACAAACAGACAGTTTCTTCCGCCTTGTCACACCAAAAGCCTATCAATTTTATGAAACGCAACTCACTGAAACTCCTCAGCTTCAACGCTATCAATATCTGGTACAAGCGCAAAAAGCTGACGCCAACCTAGAAAAAGCACAAAATATACCTGACCCCACATTTCGACTTGGCATAAAAGACTTTAATGAAAGTGGTGACCAAGCTTTAGTTGCTGGCCTTTCTTTTCCGCTGCCTGTGTTCAATCGCAATGGCGGTAATATGCGCAAGGCATTGAGTCAAGTTACTGTTGCTGAACAGCAAGAACATCAAGCACGTTTGGCACTAACACAGCAGCTAAGCGAAGATTGGCAATCATGGCAACAGTCGGATCAAGAAGCGAAACGTTTGCAAGATTCAATCATCCCGTTAGCACAAGAAGCTTTCAAGCTTGCACGCGAAGGCTACAACAAAGGCCGTTTTCCCTACCTAGAAGTTCTAGATGCTCAACGCACTTTATTTGATTCCCGCGCCCAATACCATGATGCCTTACTGCGAATGCACATCGCCCGAGCGAATGTAATGGCAATAACTCCAGACACTCAAATCTCTTTAACAGAATCAAAGGAATAAAAACTATGAAACAACTCAACAACATATCTTTATTTGCCGTTATGAGCGCGTTGCTGATATCAACCGCTGGATATGCTGGCGATGGCCACGCAGAGCATCAATCTGAAGCCGCGCATATGCACGAAGATAGCGCACATGATGACCATCAAAAAGAAGACGCGCATGACGATCATCAACATAAAGAAGAAAAAAAAGATGAGCATGATGGCCATAACGAGCATAGCGCTGATAGTACGGAAATAAAGCCAGAGGCAGCCAAAGCAGCAGGCGTTGTAACAATGAAAGCACAAAGTGGTAAAATTACGGAAACGCTCACCCTGACGGGGCGTATTATGCTTAACCGTAATACCACGGTAAATGTACGTGGGCGCTTCCCAGGTGTTGTAAAGTCTGTTCATGCCAACTTGGGGGAAAATGTTAAAAAAGGACAACTGTTAGCGAGGGTTGAGAGTAATGAAAGTTTACAGGTTTATAATATAACCTCTCCCGCTAACGGTATTGTGCTAGAGCGCGATACTAGCGCTGGTGATATTGCTGGCGATTCGGCACTGTTCAAAATTGCAGACCTTTCCAACGTATGGGCAGAATTTCATGTGTTTCCCAAAGACCTTAACTTTGTGCAAACGGGCTTGTCAGCACGTGTTCACACACTAGACGACAACCGCGAAGCCAATGCTAGTATTGGCCTTATATTACCTACCACAGATAGGCTGAGCCAAACGGTACTAGCCATTGTTACATTAAATAACCCGCAAGGCCTCTGGCGCCCTGGCATGGCGGTGGAAGCTGAGGTCATAATTAAAGAAAAACAGGCGCATATTGTTGTGCCTTCATCTGCTCTGCAAACACTTGAAGATAGACAAGTTATTTTTGTACAAGAAGGAAAAAAATATGAAGCAAGGCCTGTAAAAATTGGGC
>CALFWJ010000088.1 GCA_937928525.1 uncultured Alphaproteobacteria bacterium
TCAGCTTTTGTAGCTATAAGTGCTTTTACAATAGCTGTACGACCATTCTCAGAAGCCAATATCAAAGCAGTCCAGCCATCATTATTTTTGGCATTAACATCAGCTTTTGCAGCAATAAGCGCTTGAACAATAGGTGCATGACCATTATTAGAAGCCAACATCAACTCTGTCCAGCCATCACTATCTTTAGCATCAACATCTGCTTTTACCGCAATAAGCATCTTAACAACAGCTGTATGGCCATTTCTAGAAGCAAACATCAGCGCTGTCCAGCCAGTGCGATCTTTAGCATTGATGTGTGCTCTCGGCAGAACAGAAATAAGCGCACAAGTATTTTTAATATCTGTTGGCGTCATAGTTTCTTTTTGAACAAGCTTATCAAGCATATCCTTAAAAACAGGTACGTTAGCTTGAGTTACATGAAGTGTAATAGTTTTAGGCATAAAGCCCTCCTTCTACCCAACGGGCGTAAAAAATGAATAAGTGTTTCTGCTTTTACAGCAGCGTGTACGAATACGTACGGTATACCAAAAGCATCATGTCAACCCAATACTCAAAAACACTCCCCCCACCAAAGGCCAGCAATCGTCTCCCGCACCCCCGAGCATACACCGGGCCTCTCTCTAACGCTAAGCTCAAACAAAAAACACAAAAAAGTGGCTTAAACTACACAAAAAATAAACACTGCTGCGGGGCGTTGCTCTATTTTTTTGCATTTGGTACCACATCATCAAAATAGCCTCGTCTCCACAGAAAAAATTGACCATTTTTGACCAAAATTGCCCCGCCTAGATCCAAAATTGGTCCGTTTTGAGCATCAAATTGTGCAAAATTGATTAAAAATGCCATTTTTACCTTGCATTTTGAGCACAAGTTCGCAAGAATATGCCCATAAATTAGGCGATTAACAAGAAACCCCACTTATCTTATGCAAGCAATTCTCAACAAAATTGAACTCCGCGCTCTCTGCTTTGTTTTGGCTGTAGCCGTGGCGAGCCTTGCTGTTGTTGTCATCAAAAAGAACGATAAAATCACCGCATTCCGTCTCGATCTTGCTGCCGCCGCCGAGCGTATCTCCGAGCTGGAAGCCAAACAAGCTAATATCAGCGCCAATCTCGCGGTCGGAGACGCCCGTGCAGTCCTCGATAATTTATCTGATAAAACTGGTGAATTTAACGCCGAAATTGGTAAGCTCACCAACGATTTAAAAACACTGGTGACCGAAACAACTAAGCTCGCCAGCGAAGAAGGCGGTGTTTTTGATAATCTCCTCCAAAACGTTCAAAATCTGATTAACCGCTTCCAAGGCGAAGTGCCAGAGATTCAAAAAAACATCGAAACACTTGCCAACACGATCGAGAATAAGGTATCAGGAACAATACAAGAAATTGAGCAGTCCGCACCAACCGAGCAAACACCCAGTGTTGAAGCTCCAGCAGGCGACTTAATACCACAAGGGCCAGCCAATCAATAATGATTGGTACGGGGAAAATGAATTAAATAGGGATAAGAAGCCATGAAAGCTCCTTTAATGATCGCAGGCGTAGCAGTAATTGCTGTTGGCGCTTACACAGTATGGACCAACAATCAAGCAGATAGCGCAAATCTTGCGTCTGAGCAATCTGGTATTTTGGGTCAAATCTCAAACATTGCAAACAGTGCCGCTGAAGCAGCAACTGACCTAACCAGCAGTGCCGCCGAAACAGTAAGCAACGCTGCTACTGCAACAGCAGAGATGGCTGACAAAGCCGCTGACAGCACAACCGAGATGGCTGGCAAAGTAATGGACGGCACAACTGAAATGGCAAATAAAGCTGTAGAAGGCACAGCAAACATGGCTGATAAGGCAATGGACGCGACTGCTGAGATGGCTGACAAAGCTGAAACCATGACAAAAGATGCCATGGCCGCAGGTAAAGATGCTATGGCTGACAAAATCGAGCCAGCAGCAGGTGAAGTTAAAGCAATGGCTGATAAAGAAGCTATGATGAAGGAAACTGAAGGCATGGCTGATAAGGCGATGAACGAAGCTGAGTCAATGAAAAAGAACATGGCTGACAAGTTCTAAGTCTTTCAAATAACACATAAAAAAGGCTGCCCTAGGGTAGCTTTTTTGTGCATCATTTGGAGGGGTGGTTAAATTTTAGGCGCATGTTCATGTAAAATGCTTGCTTATGTTGCTTCTTTAACACAAGAGGTCTGATGAAAGAACAAA
Source organism: uncultured Alphaproteobacteria bacterium (assembly GCA_937928525.1). Lineage (GTDB taxonomy): Bacteria > Pseudomonadota > Alphaproteobacteria > UBA2136 > UBA6156 > CALFWJ01. The sequence continues at coordinate 2,216 of CALFWJ010000088.1, forward strand.
GAATATGCAAAATTGCAGGTGTCAGGGGTTTACAAGCTACATTTTTGTGTACTAATATAAATATACGGCCAAGGAAGGCTATTTGGAGAGAGAGTCAGGAAGACTAACGATGGACATAAAAAATATAATTACCACTATTTTGCCGACTGCGAGAGTATCTGCGCGGTCCGCTTCTGCTGCGCAAAATGTGCAGTCTGTTGTGCGTAACCAACCATCATCGCAAGCGCGCCAGTTTATCGAAAATGTGTCAGCATCTACATCGCTTGCTGCGGTAGAAAAACAAGGTCTGATTGAAGCAACCAGCATTGCAGATCAATCTTTAAGTGGTGCAGCTCAAGCTCAGGCATTTTCTGATATTTCAAGCCTTGGCGTTTACTTCGAACAAGCCACGACTGACGAATTTCCACGCTGGCATGTATTAACTGGCCTACGTGCCTATGGTTTAAACCGCGGCCCTGAAGCCCAAACAACAGCCTTGCCTGAAGTTCAGGCGGTGCAGCAAGTTAGGCAGCGCCTAGAGCAAGTGGCTGCTAATCGTGGGCAAGATTTTTCCGAAATTGTAACCCGCCAAGCTGCGCGCCCAGAAAGCGTGCGTGTGCAAGAAGTTGCACAGTCGTTTGGTACAGCAGTGCAGGCTGTAAGCGAAAGTCGTGACGTTCAGCCACCCACACCTCGCCGAGTTGATATTGAAGCGTAAACAATGAATGATATGCAATAATTTTGTAGCGTTAGGCGCTTTTTTTGTGCCTTTTTAGTTGTTTTCAGTTAGGCTGAAGTCATGCAAAATATTCTCGTTACTGGTGGTGCAGGTTATATAGGTTCACACATGGTGTTAGCCTTGTTAGATGCTGGATTAAATAATATTACAGTGCTCGATGACTTAAGCACAGGTGTGCAACGTGCTATACCAACAGGCGTTAATTTTATTGAGGGTAATGTCGGTAACGTACGCCTGATATCAGAGATTTTAACCGAGCAAAATATCGATACTATTTTTCATTTTGCTGGGTCAATTTCTGTGCCAGAGTCAATCGAGAAACCTACTAAATACTTCACAAATAACACAAATAACACAACTGTACTGGCGCGCACTGCGGCACAATATGGCGAGAAGTATGATAAAGACGTGCGCTTTATCTTCTCATCCACTGCTGCTGTGTATGGCCCAAGTGAAATCCCCGTACAAGAAACACACAAGCTAGAACCAGCAAGCCCTTATGGCGAAAGCAAACTCCGCGCTGAAGTAAATCTATTTATTTTAGCAAAAAATCACCCACACTTTAAGCTTGGTATTTTACGCTATTTTAACGTTGTGGGCGCCGATGCTTTAGGCCGCGCAGGCCTATGGGGCAAGGGCGAGAGCCTGATGCAGTTTGCAAATGATGTAGCTGTTGGCAAAGCTGAAAAACTTAAAATTTATGGTACCGACTACCCCACACCAGACGGCACCGCCGTGCGTGATTTCATTCATGTTAATGATTTAGTCGGTGCCCATGTGAACCTTGCCCGGAAAATGGAAGACGTACCAAAAGGCAGCGGCGAGAAATTTCTACTGAATGTTGGTTACGGGGAAGGCCACAGCGTGCGCCAAGTGGCTGCCGCTTACACAAAAGCCCTTGGCGAAGACCTTAAAACGGAAGATGCTCCCCGCCGCAACGGCGATTTAGGCAGCGTTATCGCTGACATCACCCAACTTAAAGCCAAACTAAATTGGCGCCCAGCCTACGCAGGCAACTTAGAAGGTATGGTCAAAACAGGGCTTATTTGGGCGCAAAAAATGGCGAAAAAAGAAAGGCCGTCATAAACGGCCTTTCTTTAAAAAACGGGTGTACCGTCATCATGTAATTTAGGTGGATCAAGGAACGTCACGCGACATTCTCCAAATTCAACCATATGTTTAAAATGCCATCGTGCAGCATCAATATCAGGTACTTTAAAAACATTGGCGTACCAGCGATGTCTATCGGGGGTATCATTGGGCCAATAAAGATTGTGTCCGTGATGAATTTGGATGATATGCGTTGGATTCTTCACGGCTGGAATAAGTATAAACATAGTAACGTTAAACCAGTTCTTTCCGCCAGTTTCTTTGTAGTCAGAATGATACTGACACTCAGTAGAGTTAAATTTGAATAATTCAAAACCATGTTTACAAGCCTCTTGCCGCAAAGCAATCTCACCGTATCTCAACGGTAATTTTTCAGTATAAGGTACCATATCAACGCCGTAAGAGGCCTCACCTATTAAACGCTCATATAAAAAATTTTCAAACTGATTTTGATAGATCTCTTCGCCTTTTTCCATTGAGCAAATTTTACCTGTTGCATTTACTTCTTCTTGAGTATTAAAGCTTGCATTAAGAGTGAAGAAAATACCAAGTCTTTCCCGCTCGCTTTCAGAAAAAACAGAAGGTAAATTACTACCCGGTGTTTGGTTACGAATAGTTTCATAAAATAATCTATTCAAATGAAAACGCCAATTAATACGTTCAGTTATGGGATTTGGATCTGCAAATCTGTCATTATCACGGATACGTTTTTTATGAAGTTTCAGAGATAATTTTGATTCAGGGGGGGTGGTGATGAGTTCGTGCCAAAGTTGGCGGTTATCTTTAGACATTAAAGGTACTCCTGCCAAATGGCGCTAGAGGAAATGAGAGAAAAAAGGAATTTAGATTTAACGCAATGTATATGTTTAGAGGTTAAAACGCAAGCGCTACGCGATATTATCGTAGGTTTCTTGTAACTCTAACCAAGAACTCTCAGCGCCAGAAATAGTTTGCACCAGTTTGTTATATTGCGTTTGCAGGTTAACGGCTTTTTGCTGGTCATCGTATAAATCAGTTTCACCAAGCTTTTCTTCTAGGTCTTGCTTTTGGCGATTGAGCTTACTCACTTCTTTTTCGGCTGCTTGCAGTTTAGCGTGTAGCTCTGGGTTCTTTTTGCGTTTTTGCGCCGCTAGTTGTTTGAGCTGTTTTTTGCCCATGGTGGGGTGCGCGCCCGCAAGTTTTTCTACTTCATTATCGCTTGGTTTATTGGCTTTTTTCTCTTTATTTTTACTCTTTTTAGCTTGGCGGCGGTTGTCAATAATCATTTGGCGGTAGTCGGCTAAATCACCATTGAAATTGCGCACCACACCATCTTGCACCAGCCATAGGCGGTCGGCCACGCGCTCAAGCATGCTGGGGTCGTGACTCACAATAACAACGGCACCTTCATATTCCAATAATGCTTGGGTGAGGGCTTCACGGGCGTCAATATCAAGGTGGTTGGTAGGTTCATCCAATAATAAAATATGTGGCGCGTTATAGCTAATCAACGCGAAGAGAAGGCGCACTTTTTCGCCACCACTAAGGGCTGAAATTTGGTTATCTTGCAGCGTTTTATTAAACCCAAAGCGGCCAAGTTTACTGCGCACACCAGCCTCTGGGTTGCCGCGCATCAGGCGCATCATCTCGGCGAACGGCGTAGAGGTCATATCTAATTCGTCAGTTTGATACTGCGAGAAGTAACCAATACGGAGCTTATTGGCGTGGTCTAGGCTGCCGTGTTGCGGCTTAAGGCGACCAGCAAGGAATTTAATTAGCGTTGATTTACCGTTACCGTTAGCGCCAAGTAGGGCAATGCGGTCATCCATGTCTATGCGCTCATCGATGTTACGGAGAATAGGCGCGTCTTTGCCATAACCCAAATTAACATCGGTGATCGAGATAAGGGGCGGCGGCATTTCATCTGGTTGCGGGAAGGTGAATTTGATGGTGCGCTCGGCCATAACGGCGCTTACAACGTCCATTTTTTCTAGTGCTTTAATCCGGCTTTGAGCTTGCGTGGCTTTACTGGCTTTGGCTTTAAATCGGTCTACAAATTTCTGCATGTGCGCAATTTGCGCTTGCTGTTTAACGTGCATTTTTTGCTGGAGTCCGCGGCGCTCGGCGCGCTCACGCTCAAACGTGTCGTAGTTACCAGTATAAAGAGTAAGTTGTTTATTTTCCACGTGGGCAATGTGGTCGCAGGTAATATTTAATAAATCACGGTCGTGTGAAATAATCAGTAAACTGTGAGGATAAGTGGGCAAATAAGCTTCTAGCCACATAATGGCTTCTAAGTCTAAGTGGTTGGTAGGCTCATCGAGGAGGAGAATATCAGGTTGCTGAAATAATGCTGCAGCCAGCGCTACACGCATTTTCCAGCCGCCACTAAAGCTAGAAATAGGGTGAGATAGTTGTTCTTCGGTAAAGCCCAAACCCGCTAAAATACTAGAGGCGCGGGCGGGAGCTGTATAAGCCTCGATGTCATTCAGGCGCGTGTGAATATCGGCAATTTTATAGGGGTCGGTTTCTGTTTCGCTCTGGGTTAATAGCTCCGCGCGCTCTAGATCTGCGGCCAAGACAATGTCCAGAATTTTATCATCGTTATCGGGTAAATCTTGCCGAATAATACCAATACTACGCTTAGTATTAAGCTCAATGTCACCACCATCAAACTGAAGTTCACCCATGATGAGCTTAAAAAGGGTCGATTTTCCCGCTCCATTAGGGCCAACAATACCTGTTTTCCAATTATCCATCAGGGTCAGGTTCGCCTCTTCAATGATCGGGCGATTGTTAATGCGGTAGGTAAGGTTTGTAATGGTAATCATAGCGTCGTTATATACGCATTACGCGCTTTTGGGTAGGGCGTTATAGAAGTTTTTTATATCAGCGGCAGTGCGAATATCTTTTGCTTGAATGGGTGTTGTAAGATACATGCTCTCTAGGCTGCGCGCACGAGAGAGCGCCACATATAGCTGACCATCGGCAAAAGTTCCGCCATCAGACAAATCAATAATACATTGCTCAAGAGTTTGCCCCTGCGCTTTATGGATGGTGAGCGCCCATGCCAGCGTGAGCGGAAATTGCGTGAAGCTGCCCGCTACTGTGGCCACGGGTTGCTCGGTTTTGGGGTCTATATCGTATTTAGTCAGCTCCCACTTTATTTGCTCAACGTCGTAGGTTTCGCCACTAGATAATTTAACAGTAATGTTTTCGTTGTCACAATTGGTCACTGTGCCCATGCTGCCATTTACCCAGCGGCCATTAGTATCGTTGCGGGTGAACATAACGTGGGCGCCTTGTTTAAGGGTGAGCTCTTCAGGGCTAAGAAACGATTTAGCGTCAATTTTACCACTCACACTGGCAAAGTAGGTAAAAGTAGGCGTATTTAAACTCCTAAGCTCGCGCTCGTTAATGGTGTCAACGGTGCGGTTGCGGGCGGCCAAAATAACAGCCGATTTTTGCACATCAGCAGGAATAGAGGTGACATGACGTTCGTTAATCGCAGACAATAAATCAGGGCTTTTTTCACCATGACGAATCCGCGACAGAAGGTTAATAAAAGGCGCGTCAGCTTGGCGGAAAATCTCGGTGAATTCTAAGGGTACAAAGTCATTGAAGGACGGACTGCCAAAAAAGAACGGCGTGCCATAAGTGCTCTTGAAATAGTCTTTATCTTCATAACTTACGATAGGTGAAAGCTGGAACAAATCGCCGAGCGCTAAAATTTGCACACCGCCAAACGGTGCGTTAGCGTTGGGGCCAAATTGGCGTAAAAAACGATCAATCGTAGTCAGTACATCCGCGCGCACCATCGATATTTCATCAATAATAATCAGTTCAAGTTTTTTAAACAGTTTAGGGTTACGCGGTTTGCGCCAGCTGGAAGATGAACCATCGAGCAGTTGTACCTTAAAGCCAAAAAAGCTGTGAATGGTTTGTCCGCCCACATTAAGGGCAGCCATGCCTGTAGGCGCCAGAACTACATATTTTTTACCGTCTTCTTTCTGATCGTATTGATGACGAATCCACTTCAAGAAGGTAGATTTTCCTGTACCAGCACTTCCGAGCACCAGTAGGTTTTGGCCGTCATCTAGCGTGCGTTTAGCGGCCTGAAATTCGGATGTAACTTTTAATTTTAAGCGACCTTGAGGCGCAGTCCTTTTCACCATGGGCTTTTGCTTGGCACGGGTATTGGCTTGTTTTTCAGCCAGCTCTGCTGCGGCGGGAGGTAGGGTGCGGTTGGGGTCTGGCTCTGGATTAGAATTTAATTCGGGCATAAGCTCTCCCAATTGCACAAGCTTAAGCACTAAACTGCGCGGCGAGCGGCCAAGGTCGGTTGCCAGCGTTAAAATATTGTTGGCTGTTGGTGATGTTTTATGCAAAGTCAGCAAGCGCGCTTCGGCGTCGTCTTCCCACGGTTGACTGCTGTTTATAGGCGCCTCGTCAGTATCTGGTAAGCGCGACATGTGTGCTACCTTAGTGTAAGGCCCGTAAGAAATAAGGTCCAGCATAGCTAACCGCGCGTTAATAGCGCCCTGCGAGCGGCCAAATTGTTCGGCAATGCTGGCGGTAGATGTACCTGCTTTAAACAGGGCGGTAAGAGCCGCTTCTTCTTCGCGGGTCCAGCGCTTTGGGGCGGCTTTTGGGGTATCTTCAGGTGCGTTGTCATTCATAAAATGATTATGCGTTGCAGATGTAACTTTTTCAAGCGGTTGGCGTATATAAGAGCAAGAAAAAAAGTTGCATTCATGACTCATATCAGGTTATGTATGCTATCAACTATTTATTTTAATGGAGAAACACCTATGGTTACCGTTTTAGACACACGCGTTGCACCTGCAGAACGTGCTGTAAAACCTTCACTCCCAGCGGTAAACGTTGGCAAATTTAACGACCCAGACATCACCCTAAAAG
>CALFWJ010000089.1 GCA_937928525.1 uncultured Alphaproteobacteria bacterium
TGTGAAAAATTTACGTAAAGATGATGCTGGTTGGCCTTTTTCTTGTAAATATGCGGCAACTTGCAAGGCAGCCAATATACCGTCACCCGTGTTGGCAAAATCACGGAAAATAAGGTGGCCTGAAGGTTCACCGCCCAACATATAACCATTTTCGCGCATTTCACGCTCTACGTTGTGGTCACCTACCGCGGTACGGATAAGTTTTATACCGTTATCTGACAAGAATTTATCTAGCCCCATGTTGGCCATAATGGTACTCACAACTGTGTTATGAGCCAAAGTACCCTTTGCTTTCATGTCTAAAGCAATGGCTGCCAAGATGTGGTCGCCGTCAATAACGTGACCATTTTCATCGCACATAATTAGTCTATCTGCATCGCCATCGAGGGCTATACCCATGCTGGCACCATGCGATTGAACCGCACGACACATGGCTTCTGGCGCTGTAGCACCCACATTACGGTTAATGTTGTAACCGTCTGGATCAACGCCCATGCGAATAACTTGCGCGCCGAGTTCCCAAAAGATTTTAGGTGCAATTTTATAGGCTGCGCCGTTTGCGCAGTCGACCACGATGCGTTTGTCACGCAGGTAAAAGTCTTTTGGGACGGAAGTTTTGCAAGATTCCATGTAGCGGCCAACCGCATCTTCGATCCGGACAGCTTTACCAATTTTATCGGAGGAAGCTAATTTAATATCTTGAGGATTATCGATAAGTGTTTCAATTTCATCAACTTTTTTCTGGCAGAGTTTAACGCCCTCTGAGGTAAATATTTTAATGCCATTATCGGCAAAGGGGTTATGCGAGGCTGTAATCATAACGCCTACATCTGCCCGCAAACTGTTGGTGAGCATGGCAACAGCCGGAGTTGGGAGTGGGCCAACAAGAAGGCAGTAAAAACCTGCGCTGGTAAAGCCTGCCTCGAGCGCTGACTCGATCATGTAGCCGCTTAGGCGCGTGTCTTTCCCGATGACAACGGTGGGGCGGTTATGTGGGCTTTTTTGGCCCATGACTTGGGCTGTAGCCTGTGCAATGCGCATAATAAGGTCGGGGGTGAGGACGCTGCCGTTGGCCTCGCCCCGTATGCCGTCGGTGCCGAAATATTTAGGCATTACTGTTAACTTCCTTGGTTAATTTTGGTCAATTTGAGTCAAAATGCGTTATTTTTTAGGTTTTTTGCTCGATTTTTTGACCGTTTTTGGCTTAGTCTTGCTCAATTCTGCACTTTTTGGGTCAGTTTTGCTCAATTTTGAAGGTTTATCATTTTTAGTCCGCGCCACTTTTGCGGTACTTGAGGGGCGGATTTTTTTGCCTGCGAATAAATCTTCGATTTGCTGAATATCGAGCGTTTCGTGCTCGAGGAGTGATTTGGTCATGAGAATCATTTTGTCTTTATGTTTCTCGAGGATTTTTTGGCAGCGCTTATAGTTAACATCAATGATTTTAGCAACTTCTTTGTCAACTGCTTCCGCCATGCTGTTTGATAGCTCTTTACGGTCGGAATAGTCGATGGTGCCCAGTGGGCTCATACCCCAATTGCAGACCATACGGCGGGCGATAGCTGTTGCCCGCTCGATATCGTTGCTGGCGCCAGCTGATTGCCGGCCTTTGAACATCATCTCTTCGGCGATACGGCCACCCATAAAAATGGCAATGTCGTTGCGGGCTTGGTCGTCGTAGTAGTTATATTTATCTTCGGTGGGGAGGCTCATAGTCACGCCCAGCGCCCTGCCCCGTGGGATAATGGTGACTTTATGGAGAGGGTCTTTAGGGCCATCGATGAACATGGTGCAAATGGCGTGGCCTGCTTCGTGGTAGGCCGTATTTTCTTTTTCTGCCGCGGACATAACCGTTGATTTGCGCTCGGCGCCCATCATAACTTTATCTTTTGCTTGCTCAAAATCGTGCATATCGACCAGACGTTTGTTACCGCGGGCGGCCATAAGGGCTGCTTCGTTAACGAGGTTGGCTAAATCTGCGCCTGAAAAGCCTGGAGTACCGCGGGCAATAACTTGTGCATCGACGTCGGCGCCGAGCGGTACTTTTTCCATGTGAACTTTAAGGATGTACTCGCGGCCTTTAATATCGGGCAGCGGTACGGTGACTTGCCGGTCGAAACGACCAGGGCGCAGCAGCGCGGGGTCGAGAACATCGGGGCGGTTGGTTGCAGCAATGAGGATAACGCCTTCGGTGGCGCTAAAGCCGTCCATTTCGACCAGCATTGCATTAAGAGTTTGCTCACGCTCATCGTTACCGCCGCCAATACCAGCACCGCGGTGACGGCCGACAGCATCGATTTCATCGATGAAGATAATGCAGGGTGAATTCTTTTTACCTTGCTCGAACAAGTCACGGACGCGGGCAGCGCCGACACCAACAAACATCTCGACAAAGTCTGAACCGCTGAGGCTAAAGAACGGCACTTCCGCTTCGCCTGCAACGGCTTTAGCGAGGAGTGTTTTACCTGTTCCTGGCGGGCCAACGAGGAGCACACCCTTGGGGATTTTACCGCCGAGGCGCTGGTATTTTTCTGGTGCTTTAAGAAAATCAACGACTTCTGCCAGCTCTTCTTTAGCTTCATCTACGCCTGCAACATCAGTGAATTTAACTTTAACTTCGTCTTCGGTGAGCATTTTGGCGCGTGATTTACCGAAAGAGAACGGATTAGCTCCACCGCCGCCTTTCCCGCCACCTTGCATTTGGCGCATGAAGTATATCCAGATACCAATAAAAATAATCCAGGGGAGATAACTGAGGATGTAGGTGAGTGCTGTATTGCTCTCTGGTGCCACAACTTTAATGTCGACGCCTTTGGTGCGGAGCGTTGAGATAAGGTCGGGGTCGTTAGGAGCGCGAGTTTTAATGCTTGCGGCCTCTACTCCCTCGCCTGTTTTACCTTTAAGGGTATTGCCTTGAACTTCAACTTGTGTGAATTGGCCATTGTCGACCAGAGTTAAAAATTGGCTGTAGGTTACTTCTTGCGCGCGATTATTTGCACCACCCTGCCCCATAATACTGAGAAGAAGAAGGCCACCAACGAGGATGATTGCCCAGATAGCTGCGTTTTTACCAAAGTCGTTTTTCATGCGGGGATGTACTGTGTTTTGTTCATAATGATGTGCGGATTTTAGGGGTTTTTAGGCGGAAGTGCAATGCTATTTTGGGTGTTTTTGCTGCTATTTTGGGTTTGAGTGGTTGACTTTTGGGCGGTGGGTACCTATGTTTTATATACAAAATATAGAAACACTTTATAACGGAGTTTATTTATGCCGAAAGATTGGCTGAAACAACTGCAAGAAATTCTCGCTTCGCATATGCAACATGGTGATTTTGGTGAACGTGCTATTCTTGCCCATGAAGGGCAAACACGTGAACTGGAGCTTGCTGGACAAAATATGTTAGATGCGCGTGAACAAGCTGAGAGTCGCGCTTATGACCCTTCAGCTTTATCTAATACCTTTAATGGTGATGAGTATGAATATGACTGGCGCTCACCTGAGAGACGAGAGCCTGAACGTGAAATGTGCCGTTAACAGAAAAGGAGAATTTTATGTCTTGGGGTGATGATATTCGCGATAATTTATCTGGTAATAAAAAGCCTGCTGGTAAGCCTCTTTTTGGCTATGGCCAACAAGTTGGTGCTGATAAACTTGGCATTCAAGCGCCTGACCGCTTTAGTGGCAATGCCGGCGCTCATACTGAAACCGATTGGCTTAACCGGCCAGTTGAATAAATAATATGAAAAAGCCCGCTACTTTATGTAGTGGGCTTTTTTTGTTTTTTAGGCTTGTAGGAAGCGGGTTGTGTCATCCTCTAGGGCTACGGCTGTAAGTTTGCCGCCAAGTTTATAAGCGCCTGTATCGATGCAGATGCGGTCGGGAGTGACCAATGGTTCTTGTTTTGGCCGATGACCGTAGACGATGCGGTAAGGTAGTTCGTGGGAAACCTCTGGTGTGAAGGGTGACACGTCGTCATCTTCGCGAATAAAGAGCATATCCCAGTTGTTTTGTTTGGCGAGGGGTATGCCTTTTTTAACGCCAGCGTGAACGAAGGCGTAATCTTCTTCGGTGTGATAGATGGGCAAGTTTTGTAGGAATATAAGGTGGTGTTCTGGCATTTTGTACAGCAGCATATCACGCATCTTTGTGGCGCTGGCACTGTGAGCAACAGGAATACCATAACTTTGCAGCATGGTTTCGCCGCCCCATGTGCTGACCCATTCTTTGAGTTTTTCTGGGTTTTTGATGAAGGTGAGGCAGCCAAACTCGTGATTACCAAGAATATTAACGATGCGCCAGTTTTGCCAATTGGGTTGGGTGTTGAGTGTACTAAGAATTTCTAGCACTTGTTTGCTTTGACGGCCTCTGTCGATATAGTCGCCCATGTGAATGAGGATTTTTTGGCCGTTGAAGTTGGCGGCATCGGTTTGGATTTGGGCGTGAAGGTTGCTGAGTTTTTCTGCCATGCCGTGAATGTCGCCGATGGCGTAGATGCGGGTGTTTTTTGGTGTTTTAGCTATTAGCATGTGACTGCTCCGAAACGTTGAATAAATTATGCTCTAGTATGCGTTTTTCCCGAGAAATGTAAAGGGCGTTGCGAGGAGAATTTTAAAATCGAGGGCGAGTGACCAGTTTTCGATGTAGTGAAGATCGTAGGCTATGCGGTTTTCCATTTTGTCGAGGGTGTCGGTTTCGCCGCGCAGGCCATTCACTTGTGCCCAGCCGCTGATGCCCGGCTTCATGCGGTGGCGAGCGGCGTAGCTGTTGATGAGGTTGGCGTATTCGTTATCGTGGCTGATGGCATGTGGGCGTGGGCCGATAAGAGACATATCGCCTTTGAGGACATTAAAGAATTGCGGGAGTTCATCAAGGTTACTTTTGCGGATGAATTTGCCGATGGGGGTGATGCGGGGGTCGTTTTTTTGCGCTTGTTTTATTTTTTGCGTACCGTCGTCTAAGGTTTTCATGCTGCGGAATTTAATGACGTTGATGCGGTCACCACCAAAGCCACCGCGCTGTTGTACGAAAAAGGCTGGGCCTTTGCTGGTAAGTTTAATAATAAGTGCTAGGGTTATAAATATGGGGCT
>CALFWJ010000090.1 GCA_937928525.1 uncultured Alphaproteobacteria bacterium
ATTATAGGCAATGGCGCGCATTATTCATTTTTAGATAGCGGAAAACTTTAGAAAAAAACAGCAAAAAAATAGCCCCATTGGGGCTAAGTTAAGGGAGGGCTGCATTACGCGGCAGTGCGCGATTTTTTGCGTTTGCTAAACCAGTTTGCAATATGACCGCGGAATGTGATTTCTTCAATCAACACGCGGTCCAAACCATCGTTTGCGATGCGCATTTTACTGCGGGTGTGATTGGCGTTATGGGTTTTCATGCGCTGGTTCATATCTTCAAGGCGTTGTTTGCCGGTTCTGACATGTTTAAAGTTTTCTTGGCCGTTTGCAAAAGTCATGCGTTCGCCGTCTTGGGTGGTGATGCGTGCAATTTCAGCGGGTAGGTAGTTTGGGGTAAAAGTCATGATGTTTCTCCTCGTGAATAATCTTATTGTACGCCTCTATTTTTGTGGGTGCAGCAGGCGTACCGTTAAAATGCTGGGTGTGCGTGGCTTAAACCTCACACTCATTGCCTATATATAGTCAAGAGCTGTGGGCTTTCTTTGAATAGCCGCCATTTTTGCCGTACATTACACGTGTATAAATGTAACAACTTAATAACAGAAGCGCCGACAGCACCCGTGGATATCATCGACCTCATGATAGCAGACCAAGTGATTGCCATCACAGATTTGCAAAATCTGCCTGTCACGGTGCAAAAAAACCCCGATACGCTCATTGAAGCACTGGGTAAAGCCGGTAAACTCTCGCAAACACAACAAAGCCGTTATCGTGCCATTGCGCATGATTATCCCGTCCGAAATGACGACGAAATGGCGCGCATCACCCCCCACCAAGTCGATAATATTGACCGTGAATTCATGCAGTTTTACACTGCCTGCCCTATCGAGCTTGGCCGCGGCAACGTCATGTGGGCTGCTGCCGATTTGCCTAACAAGCGCCTAATGAGTGAAATTGTACTGCGTCACCGCCGTGGTAACCACAACTTTGTGTGGGCCAGCCCCCGCGCAATAGAATCTGCCATTGAGCGCATGAATAAACGCGAAGGCCACTCCCTTAAGTTTTTAGTAGAAAATGCCTACAGCCAAATTAATGCGGGGAACGACGATGCGGTTATTCCGCTAGTAGACGAAATTTTGCGCACCGCTTACAAAAATGGCGCCAGCGATCTCCACATCGAGATTTTAAACCGTAAACCAACAGTCATGGCACGAATTGATAACGAACTAGAAGAATTGGTGTCGCTGTCGATGGAAGTGTACGACCGCGTACTTGGGCGCCTTCGTCACCTTGCAGGTGTATCGGCCGAAAACTTCAAAAAACCCCTGTACGGTCGGATGACTTTTGATTTGTCAAATCGCCAAAGCATTGATATTCGTTATACCACCCAGCCCATCAGCTTAGAGGGTACTGCCAAAATTGCCATGCGTTTCTTGCGGCCGTTCGAGGGGAGCCTCGATAACTTTGGCTACACTGAAGAAACGGTGACTAAAGTAGACCAGCTCATGAAGTTTGAAGAGGGCGTTATTATTTTTGCTGGGCCAACGGGTTCGGGTAAATCTACCGCTGCGCGCCTCATTATTAAACGTGGTCAACGCCCCGGTCAAAACGTGATTTCGTACGAGAAGCAAATTGAAGAACGCATGGATAACGTGATTCAGACCGAGGAAGATTTGTCGGCCGGCTTAAACCTAGAAAGCTTTATGTACGCCGCGCTCGGGCTAGACCCCGATATTATGTATATTGGTGAGGTGCGCTCGCCCGAAGATACCCGCCGTTGTATTGACGCCGGTAACTTGGGGCATTTGGTGGCCACCACCATGCACGCCAACGATAGTTTTATGACACTGGACAGATTGCTGCAACGGGGCGTACCGCCCGAGCAAATTTTTGCCAACGTCCGCGGCGTTATTGCCCAGCGTTTGGTGCGCCGTTTGTGCCCTAAATGTAAGGTTCCGCATGTGCTAGATGCAGGTGTGGCTGATGCCTTAAACAGCGTTCGTCCGCTTAAGTTTAAGCAAAAAGATGTAATTTATCGCCAGAATAAAAATGGTTGCGAGCACTGCCATTACCGCGGTTTTAACGGCCGTATTGCGATGGAAGAAATACTAGAGCTTTGGCGCCGTGAAATCAGTAAAAATATCTGGAGTGGTACGCGTTTGCGCCCAGATTGGATTGATATAGTGCGCGCGCAAGCCCGCGAGGCAGGCATGGAAGATATGCTCAGCCAAGGTATGACCCACGTACAAGCCGGCATTACCAGCCTAGAAGAACTTGAGCGCTTCTTCAGTGCAGACCTAGAGGCGGTAAGCTAATGACCGTATTTGCAACTCAATTTGGACCCAAGGCCAAAAACGTTTCGCCAAAAGACCGCGAGCGTTTGTTCTTTTTACTCACCATGATGATGAAGTGTGGTCAAACCACGCCAGAAGCTCTACGCAGCGTAGGCAAAGCCTTTATTAATGAAGGCCAAAAAGATATTGCCGCCGCCATGACCAGCATCGCGCAGAAAGTCAGCCAAGGCCGCAGCATGAGCAAAGCCATGGAGGCCGAGCATATTTTATTTAACGATATTCATCGCGCCGCTATTATGGCAGGCGAGGCCAGCAGTGATATGCAAAACGCGTTTAACACGCTGCGCACGCTAGAAGAGCAAAAGATGCAAGCGTCCCGCGCAGGCATGTCCGAGATTTTAACGCCATTACTTATGTTGGTGCTCAGTTTGGTATCGATGTTTAATACGGGTTTAAACACACTGCCCGTGATGAAAAATGTGGCTGAAGCGCAAGGCAAACCCCTTGGCCCACTACCTCAAGGCGTTATGAATATTACCCAAGCCATTGCCGCACAATGGGTGTTTGTTGCCGCAGCTTTAGCACTGGTGGTCACGCTTTACTTTAGTTTAAGGGGGTCGGTGCAGGGCAAACGCCTGCTCGACAAATGGTACTTAGCCATCCCGATTTATGGTAAGTTTTTAGCGTACCGTACTTATACCAATATGCTGTTGTACTTCCCCTACATGATTAAGTCGGGTGTAAAACCCAAGCAAATGCTCCCTATTATGGATGCCATGGCCACCAACTACGTGCTTAAACGCCGCGTTGACCATTTTAACCAAGTCATCACCACAGGCGGCAGTATGTCGGCGGCGATGCACAAGGCCGGCTTCCCCGAAATTGCGGTAACACCGGTTAACGTGAGCGAAAACTTTGCGGGTGAGGGCACCACTGGCGTGAATAACGTAATGATTGAAGGCATGGAACACGCCCATAAAATTCTGGATAGAATGTTGAACGATACACACGGCCGTTTTATTGCCGTAACCTCTACCATTATGTGGCTTATGGGCGGCTCTATTATGCTCATTGATATGGTATCAATTGTATTGTCACAGGCATAGGAGCGCACATGAAATTTGACACCCAACACCTTATTAAACAAGCGCAGATAAATCTGCAAAAATTTGTTGATGTCACTGATAAAGCAGTAAACACCGTTAGCAACAAAGCAAACGCCTATTTAAAAGAGCAAAAAAAGAATGGTGAAGTTAAAGGCTTAGCCGCTGTCGCCAGCCGTATGGCAGGTACGCACCTAAGTGGCCGCTTTAAAGGCGTGTGTGTGGTGGGTTTAAACAAAACCGAACTCATGCCCGATAAAAACGAACCCAGTTTATTTGGCGATCATTGGCAAGATATGATTGATGATGCATCGCGCCGCAATACCGCTCTTTTATTCTTTGCCCCACGCGACTTAAGCGGTAATCCGGTTAACCCATACCTCTTTTTAGCGGGTGATGAGGTAGACATTGATGACGCCGAAGAAGAAGCCCTGTTTATGCAAAACGTTGGCACATTAGCGCTGTTCGACTTTTGCCGTCTTCCCCCAGTCAGCAGTAATGAAGTGGGTATTATTTTAGCTGCCGACATGCTCTTCCATTGGGATAACGAAGATAATTATATTATCCCGACCAGCGCCGCCAGCTGGCCCAACGATATTAAGCGCATTACCAAAGGTTATCGCAAAAATACGCACATTACTCTTTATACGCACTGGAACACCGATGTGTTCGCAGATCCGCCGATTAACCTGAACTTCAGACCCCTGCAAGATGCCCCACTGGTAGAGCAAACGTGGGTGAATCAGCCCACCTTCCAAGAAAAACACGGTACGCGCGTGCTGCTGCTGAGTATTTTGTTTGCGCTATTATGTGCTGGTGGTTTGTTTGTGCAAGGGCAGGGGCTTGGCCAACTGGATGAAGAAATTGGCATTGTCGAGCAACAAATTCCACGCGAAGGAAAGTACATCCGCCTTGCCCGCCCAATACGCGAACAAGAAGCACAGATGCGCTACCGTCACCTCTTCCCCGTGTTGGTGCAAGATGTGGCACGCACCATTCAAAAATCGGAGATGAAGGTGGATAATTTTGAAATTCGGAATCCCAAACCGCAAGACCCTCCCCGTCAAATGATTGCAACCATAGAGGCCGAGCGCGCCGCCTATCAAGGTTGGCTGCAAGAAGAGCCGGTGGCTAAAGCTATTCTGACCAATAGCGCAACGTTTACGGCCTTACGTAAACCGCCGGGGAACAGCTTTAAACTAGAAGGTTTGGTTGATTTGAACCGCGTGAACAAAGAGTTTGTCGCCGCGCAAAAACGCCAAACAGATAACGCCAACGCAGCTCAATCAGCTACGCAAAATCTACCAACGCAGGGAGGGCAATAAGTTATGATTCGCTTTACTCTTGGCCTTGCGCTCTTCTGTCTCACTATTATTTTAGGTGGTTACATGTGGATGAATAATAAGAGCCTTTACACCGCTAAAGAAGCAGGGCTTATAGCTGTACAAAATCAGCGCGATGAAGCTAAAAATCTGCAAACGAAAATCAGAAATATCCGTAAATTATCGCTCGTAAAAGGCGACGATCAAAAACTCACGCTCGAGCGCATGCTCGATATTGGATCACCTGGATTGCAACTTCAATTTGTTGGCCAAGCCAAATCGGCTGGTAATCAAGGGTTGCTGCGTCATACTTTCCGGATTAACGGCCCAGCAACTTTTATGCAATCGCAGGCGGTACTGCAACGCATGGCCACGCTGCCGGGCTTTAATGTGTATAAATATTGCTATGCGTGTTCCCGCGTGCCTAAGGGCACACCCGTCAATCGCAAAACGGTCGACATAGAAGGTTATCTTTATGTTTACGACCCTAATACGTTTTATTAAAGAGTAGCACGCATGAAAATTCTTCTCTCTCTCCTTCTTGCCAGCAGTATTCTTGCGGCGCCCGTACACGCCCAAAGTGCTAAGGCATTAGTGTGGCCAAAAACGTTTTCAGGTCAGCCTGACTTTGTGTTTATTAAAGCCGATGTGGTTAAAGAAGCTCTTACCAAAGCGAAAGAAGAAGGCGCCGAGCCGCCAACCAGCGCAACACTAGACGATGTATTAAACGCGCAAACAACGGTAACGCCATTACAGCTAGAAGCACCCAATCCAAAAATTAAAACCGACGACAGCAGCGAAGTATCCAGCGTGAGTATTTCTACGCCCGCGCAACAAGATGCCACGCTACCAGACGTACTGGCCGATGCCTTGTTAGACGTGAGTGAGTTTAAAGCAGTACTCGAAACCGCCGCGCATTCTGCTGTGCGTAAAGCTCGAGTGAATTTAAAGAAATATGATTTTCGTGCTGATTTAGCCCGCCTAACTTTACAAGCAGTTGTACGCTCGCCTAACAAATACGCCATTATTAACCAACACCGCTACACCGAGGGCGACCGCCTGCACATTACAGTGCCCGTGCAAATCAACGCAGACGATATAAAAATGGCTCTTAACGCGCATATGCCGCCCCAAAGCGCGCTTCCGCCCGAACGTTACGCGCAATATGTTAAAACCCGTGACGAAGTTATGACCGAATTTAACACCGAGCAAAACGCAGGAAATATTAAACGCTCGCAACGGGTGGCGGTTAAAATTAAACGCATCGAATCGCGTAAAGTTATCCTGAATATTGATGGGAAGGATTACGACCTTGAAATTAAATACCGCCTATAAAAAACTCGGCTGTTGGTTAAAAGCACAAAACAACCAAGCAGGTGTTTTTCCGCCGTTTATGTTTGGGTTATTGTTGGGTGTTGGTCTGTTTTCAACCATCTCGCTTAAAACCGCAGAAAAACAAATTGCCGAGCTAGAAAGTACCCGCGGCGACCGCATGCAAGCGGAGCGTGAAGACTTAGCCAAAGGTCTAGAGTTTGCCATCATGACCGAAACAAAAGAAACTTACAGCGAAGACCTAACCCTAGAGCGCGCACGTCTAAACAGTGCCCTAAGTACGGGTAAAACACTAGGTAAGCAAGATTTCCAATTCATTGAACGCCGCGCCGATGACAGCTTAGGTGCCAGCCAAAAACGCATTATTATTGCCAACAGTGATGATTTATTGCTGCAAGCAGAATTAGAAGAAAGCGCCGATGCCCGTGCCCTCGCGAACTTAAAAGAGCAGGGGCGCGATGGTGTTACCCTGTTCGACTCTTCTGCGGTGCGCTTCCGCCAAGTGGAAAACAGCAAAAAAACTATGGATGTGATGGCCGAATCAGTCTATCGGTTTTATGCAGGCCAACTGCGTTTCCCGACGTTAGATGAGTATCGCACGCTGGCCGAGCGCTTAAATCTACGCGATAGTTGGGGCGAAGAATTTGACTATACGCGCATAACAGATACGCACAGCACGCTCACGTTTACCACACCGTGGGGCTATTCACAGAACGTAAATATGCAGCTAAAATAACTTTTAAACCGCATCAAAACATGGCACACTAAACTTAATAATATGTTTAAAAAAATACACGCCTTCTTTAATCCACTCCGCCTACAAACAGGCGCGCTTTTTGGCATGGACGCCCGTATTGCGCTCATTATTGCCAGCGTACTGGTGGGCACGGGTGGGGTGACGATTATGTCGCGTCTTGAGCGTAGTAAAGTTTTACAAGCCGAGAGTACCCTCGATGAACTTCGCAACGGCATAAACACCTATTACCGCACCATTAGCATTACGCAACTTCCCCTCGCTCTAGACGATTTATTCACCGAAGGCGTGATTAACAACCTCGCCATGAAGCAAGACTCTTGGAACCGGCGTTGGTACTACAGTACTTATAGCGCAAACATCACCCTAGAGGGCACCCCCATAGTCATGCACTACGCTACCATTCACAGCGCAGGTAAAGACGGAGTGAATAACTCTGCGGCCATTACCAGCGAGTTAGACTATGCGCAATGGGAACCTTTGAACGACGATATTGGCATTAAATTCAGTACCCGTGATGTAGAAGTAGAGCGGCTGGCAGAATACCGCGCGCGTGGCCAATTGATTACCGATAAGTTATCTGCGTTCGAGTCAGCGGCGTATTTGCAGGCTACTGGTGCGTGCGAATCATCTACGCCTGAAGGCTATTGCGAAAACGTTGATAATAAAAACTATACGCAACTTAACTATTACCCACGCTCAGACCTAGACGAAACCGAAGGAGTGGCCTACTTTGCAACAATTTCTGGCAGTTCAAACGACTTTAACGCAGGCGATATTAACGACATGCAAGAACTGATGAGCGCCCTTGGCCTGCCTACCCTCTACGCTACCGACCCTTGGGGCCGCACGCTTTTCTACCACAGCAACGTCACCGAGCGCAGCAACCCACCTTTTACCGCCAGCATCTGCTTTAGCGATGGCGGAAGCTGTTTCTAGGCACCTTTATGCTCTTCCCTCATGAAGCCGCAACCATTCCAGCGCCTGAGCGCGCAACCACGCACATCACGCCAAAAACATTCACGACACTGCATCTTTTCACAGCGTTTGCTTTGTTGGCGGCGCTCATATTAGCCCTCTTTTCTAGCGCGATAACACCAACAATGTTTTGGCTTTATTTAGCGCTTATGCCAGTTCTTACGCGACTTTTGTGCCTAGATGTACAGTATCACGTGCTGGCAAATATTTATATTTTACCGCTGGCGATTATTGGCCTTATTACCGCGGGCTTCACAAGCCAGACAGCTTTTATTGCTAGTGCCCTTGGTTTGTTTTCAGGCCTTTTGGGCGGGCTGTTTATCAACGCAACAATCAGAATTCTAACGGGTAAAAATGCAGGCATGGGCGGCGGCGACATTAAGTTTTTAGCTGCTGCGGGTGCGTGGCTTGGTGTAGGGCTTTTGCCTGTTGTACTATGGCTGGCGTTGGCGGTCATGCTACCGCTTTTCTTTTTCAAGCGCGCGCAAATGCCCTTTGGCCCCGCGCTTATTTTGGCATTTTGGCTCACGCTTTTGTACAAAAATACCGTCACAGGGTTGATAATGGCCTTGCCGTTACCTATATAATAATCAGAGAGAGCAAAAACGCCGCCCCACCATAAAGCGGAAAAGTGTGTTACTATAGGGGTAACAAAAACACGGCTCTTAATTAAACAGGAGAGGAAAATACACAATGACTCAATGCTGCTCATGGCCTGGTTGCCAAAACGAAGGTGAATTTCCTGCCCCCAAATCTCCGCGCGATATCGGTGCTCGGCAATATTTCTGCCAAGCCCACATTAAAGAATTTAACAAGAAGTGGAACGGCCTCGACGGTTTCTCGATGGATGAAATCTTCGAAATGCAACACGGCGGCGCCACCTGGAACCGCCCCACAGCACCCATGGGCGTAAACAGTGCAGCCTATAACGCCGCAACCAGCACATTTAACAGCGCAGAAGACCTTTATAAGTTCTTCAAGCAACGTCAAGTAAATGGCGCCGACGTAACCGAGGCAAAAGCGGAAAAACTGCCCGCTGACGTGCAAGAAGCCTGTGCCATCTTCGCACTCAAATCGCCCAGCAATACTAAAACGCTGAAAACAAAATACCTCGAATTAGTGAAAAAGAATCACCCCGACATAGCACCAGAAGCAGACACCGATATGATTAAACGCATTAACGTAGCGTATAAAATATTAAGCGAATACGCCGCAGCGTAAATAAAAGAAACACAAAAAAGGCGCCAATAAAGGCGCCTTTTTTTTAAGGAATAAATAACGTCAAATAAAAAGAAGAA
>CALFWJ010000091.1 GCA_937928525.1 uncultured Alphaproteobacteria bacterium
GGTGTCAGGAAGCGTATTTTAGGTATACTCATAAGGTATTTGGTGAATGGTAGCGTTTGGGTTATCAGGAGCCGCAAAGGGTTTAACAGTGTTTGAATACTGTTGTGGCTGGTTCTGCTGGCGACCCTACCTCGGGTATACTGTTGTGGTTTGGCGATGTTACTAAAATTACATCTTCTGGGCGGCAATGTGGCTGAGCGAGTGTTTTGCTCGCTGGCTTGGTTGATAAATGGCTTTGGCTGTTTAAAGGCTGGGTATGTTTGAGGTGTTCAACAAATGTAAGGAGTCTGAACATGTTACACATTCTGTTAACTCTAGGCTTGTTAGGTGGGATTTTTGGCGTTTTAGCGACCGATATCCTGAAGTTGAAATCTAAGTATGGTGTGATCGGCGACGTGATTGTTGGCGGTATTGGCACCATTGTGCTTGTGCACATCCTTGGGCTACTTGGTACGCCCGCGCCGGTTGGCTTCGTTGAATACGTTGTTGTCGGTTTTGTTGGGGGCTTTGGTTTTACCACTGTGGTGAAGAAGCTCATCCCGACGATACTGTAGCATATAGGGTATTTTAAAAAGGCCTCTTTGGGGGCCTTTTTTTATGCGGATTTTATTTGAGGGCTTGAATTTATGATAGGTATACTCTATATAAAGAAGTAAGAATTGGGCTTTGCCCTATTTGAAACACTTGTTTTTTTCTTACACAGGAGGGCAGTATGCCTACTGATTTTGATAACTACCGTAAAACATGTCGGGATAACCCGGGAGAGTTTACAATAAAATGCGACTATGAACGTCAGATTCGTGGTCCTGATGGCGAGATTTACACAGAAAAATACTTATGCGTCTGGGAAGAATATGATGATGTCTTAGCTAAATACTGTCTCCTAGAGCGTTCAGACGCCTCTGAGGCTGGAATATTCAAAAAAAGAAACCTAGATGCAGATTTCAAAGACGTTCTTACTATGCCTGATTGGTGGTGCGAACCTGCCAACAGGGATACTTTGTCTCTTCGTTATAAGGAGGATGGACAAAACATTCTACCCTCAACCAATAACGTCGTTACCTTTGCGACTTACATGAGTAACGGCCAAATCCAGTTGCAGCAGCGGGGATTTGTATCGCCTGCTGGTGAAGAAATTGCTGACCCTGGTAAGTTGTCGATTAACGGCGGTCTTATGAAAAGCGATGATGTTGAGGCTGAGCTTGCTCGAAATGCGTTGAAAGAGCTTGGTATTGATGATGTAACTATTGACGACTATAACGCAGTCGGAACTGCTTTGAGCATTGGTGATATCTATGATGCTGACAATGGGCGTTGTAATCATGTGTTTGTTATTAATAACTATGATGCTGCTTTAAAAGAGTTTTCATTTGCAGATGATGCTGTTGATGCATTAACAACTGTTGAAGGTGTTGGCCGGGCGTTTGTCTGGCGTGAAGACTGGGATGCTGCGGTTCAAGCTGGTATGGTGACGGATATTTCGGTTGCGATTATGGATGCTTTTCCTGACCTTTTGCCGCTACCGCGGCCATCTGATTTAGGTGGCATTGACGGACTGATTTAAACTTAAAAACGAAAAGCCCCCGCTGTGTGATGCAGTGGGGGCTTTTTGCCGTTTATATATCTATAGACTAAACACTTGCACATTTGCTTAAAATTTGTACAATCCGCCTATGAACTTGAATGACCAGCTTACTTCTCGGCTTGATTATCAGGCGCCTGCTTTTGCGGGGGAGCTGCTGCGTCCGCTTAAGCCGATTGTGGTGGGGCCGCACGTTTTAAGTAACAATGTGGTGCTGGCGCCGATGACTGAAATTACCGACAAGCCCACGCGCTTAATGGCCAAGCGGTATGGTGCAGGCCTAGTGGTGAGCGAAATGGTCGCGGCGGAAGGTGTGGTGCGTGACGCGGAAGTCGCCAAACAAAAGGCGCAATATGACCCACGCCAAGGCATTCATAGCGTGCAGATTGTGGGCGCCGACCCGCACAACATGGGCATTGCCGCCAAAGTGAATGAAACGGCGGGGGCGGATATTATTGACATTAATATGGGGTGCCCTGTTAAGAAAGTGGTGAACACCATGTCTGGTTCTGCGCTGATGAAAGAGCCGAGCTTGGTGAAGGAAATTCTCACTAATGTGGTGGCGAGCGTAGGTGTGCCCGTAACGCTTAAAATTAGAATTGGTTGGTCGGAGGAGATGAAAAACGGTGCCGAAATTGCGGCGCTGGCAGAAAGTTGCGGCATTAAAATGTTAGCGGTACATGGCCGCACTCGCGCGCAGATGTATAAGGGCAGCGCTGACTGGGCGTTCATTAAAAACATTAAAGATGCGGTGACAATTCCCGTGCTGGTAAATGGTGATATTAACGCGCCTGAGGATGCAGTTGCGGCGTTGAATCAATCTGGTGCTGATGGCGTGATGATTGGCCGCGCTAGTCAGGGCAAGCCGTGGTTGTTTGGTCAGATTGCTGATTATCTTTATATGGGTAAAAAGGTCACTGACCCTTCTTTAGAGGAGCAACTGGCCACAATTTTAGAGCATATTGACCTAGCTGTTGAGCTGTACGGGGAGCGCTCGGGCATTGCGCACATGCGTAAACACATTGCTGGTTATACGCGCGGCTTACGT
>CALFWJ010000092.1 GCA_937928525.1 uncultured Alphaproteobacteria bacterium
TTATTGGCACATTGGTATTTATCGGCATTTGCTTCTGTGTTTGTAAAATTACAGCGCCCACCACCAGAGATTAAAATCTTCTTCCCTACTTTATCGGCATGGTCAAGCACCAGCACTTTACGGCCACGTTTGCCTGCCTCAATGGCGCACATCAGGCCAGCACCACCAGCACCTAAAATAATAACATCGTACTTTTTAAGAGGCATATTAAATAACTTTTTGAAAATTGGTTGCGGGAGTAGGATTTGAACCTACGACCTTCAGGTTATGAGCCTGACGAGCTACCGGGCTGCTCCATCCCGCGACAGAACTTGAACTCAAGTAAGCGCAATATAGCTTAATTGGCGTTTAAGTCAACCTTATAAATAAAAAAAGCAGCCTAAGCTACTTTTATGCTATGCGCTAAAGTTTTAAGCGCGGCTATTGTAAGTTGCGTCTTCTGTATTAACAATAATGCGCGTTCCTGCTTCAATAAACGGTGGTACCTGCACCGTTTCGCCATTTTCTACTTTAGCGGGCTTGTAGCTACTGCTGGCAGTTTGACCCTTCACTACCGCATCAGCTTCTATGACTTCCATTTCTACAGTGGCAGGTAGCTCTAGGCCAATAGGGTTGCCTTCGTGCATTTCTACTTTAACTTCCATGTTTTCTTGTAGCCATGGCAATTGTGCGCCCAAAATATCGGTAGAAATACTGATTTGCTCGTAGCTTGAATTATCCATAAACGCTAGCATTTCACCTTCGCTATACAGGTACTGCATAGGTTTTTGCTCTAGGCGTGCACGCTCTACATTTTCGCTACTTCTAAAGCGCTCGTTTAGCTTAGTGCCGTCGGTGAGGCATTTCATTTCGGCCTGCGTGTAAGCACCGCCCTTACCCGGCTGCGTGTGAGAAATTTTAGCCACGCGCCACAGCTTGTTCTGATGCTCCAGAATCATGCCGGGTTTAATTTCGTTACCGTTAATTTTCATAATATATTAGTCCTTCATAAAGGTTGAAATATTCCGTGCACGACTTGGGTGGCGCAATTTCTTCAACGCCTTCGCCTCAATCTGACGAATCCGCTCACGGGTTACGCTAAACTGCTGCCCTACTTCTTCAAGCGTGTGATCAGACGACATACCAATCCCGAAGCGCATGCGCAGTACGCGCTCTTCACGTGGCGTTAAGCTGGCCAGCACTTTTGTGATGTTGTCACGCATGTTGGTGTGCACAGCTGCATCAAGTGGCATAACGGCCTTGTCATCTTCAATGAAGTCACCAAGCGAAGAGTCATCTTCGTCACCTACTGGCGTTTCTAGACTAATCGGTTCTTTCGCGATTTTTTGTACTTTACGCACTTTATCAACGGGCATGTTTAGTTCAACCGATAGCTCTTCAGGCGTTGGTTCACGGCCTAAGCTGTTCATCATTTCACGCTGCGTGCGGTTCAGTTTGTTGATTGTTTCAATCATATGCACAGGAATCCGGATCGTCCGCGCCTGATCGGCAATTGAGCGGGTAATCGCCTGACGAATCCACCACGTCGCATAAGTCGAGAATTTGTACCCGCGGCGGTATTCAAACTTATCCACCGCTTTCATCAAGCCAATATTTCCTTCCTGAATAAGGTCAAGGAATTGCAGCCCACGGTTTACGTACTTTTTAGCAATCGAGATCACCAAGCGTAAGTTCGCTTCTACCATTTCTTTTTTGGCGGTTGCGGCTTCACGTTGACCTTTACGCACTTGGCTTACTACGTCTTTAAACTCAGCAGTAGTTAGGCCAAAAGCTTCGGTCATGTCTTGAATTTCAGCACGGATTTTAGCAGCAGCTTCACCCGCTTTTTCAGCAAATGTGTCCCAGCCTTTGCCTTTTTTAGCTTGCGCTTCAATCCAGTTAGTTTGGGTTTCGCTACCACGGTAAGCGTCGATGTAGTCTAAGCGGCTCACACCGTGCTTAATCGCCATACGCATCATTTCGCCCTCACGCTTAGTGATAGCGCGCGAAGTTGCAATAATACCGTCTGTAAGCTCGTCTACGCGGGCTGGCGTGAGTGGGATATCTGTCATCACTTCTTTCAGCTTCACAATCAGCTTTTCGTGCTTTTTAGTCAGTGCTTTAAACTCTTTGCTGCTAGCATCTAGCGTGATGCGCTCGTCGTCAATACCAGATAATTCGGTGTAGAATTTAGCCATATCGCCAAACGCTTTTTCCATGCGTGGCATGAGGCTTTCTTCTTGCGCCGCAAGTGACAGAATTTCTTCTTCTTCCGCTTCTTCAGCTTCTTCCTCATTTTCTTCGGCGGCAGCGGCAGCTTTGTCAGCGGCATTGGCTGTTGGTAGGTCGTCTGCGTCGTCTTCTTCCGCTGGGTCAGCGTGCTCGGCGGCGGCTACAGCTTCAGCGGCACGGGCCATTTCTTCTAGCTCTTCAGCTGTTGGACCAAGGGCTGCTTGTAAATCAATCACATCACGCATAAAACGCTCTTGGCCGCGCACTTGAGCGAACCAATTGAGCATAAGGACATAAGAAAGCGAGGTAGAGTGTAAGCCATCCGCCATTTTGGTTTTACCCGCTTCAATTCGCTTAGCAAGATTAACTTCACCTTCACGGTCAAGTAGTTCAACGCTTCCCATTTCACGCAGGTACATGCGCACGGGGTCATCGGTGCGGCCATATTCGTCGGCTACGGCGTTAGCAGGCTGCGCGCCATCTTCTTTTTTAGCTAAAGCGTTACCAAAAAAGTGCGGGTGCGACGCCATAACTGAATCATCACCATCCTCAGATGAAGCCGTGCTCGGCTTACTTACGCCCACAGTAGCAGAGAGAGCGCCACGTTCGTCGTCGTCATCATTGTTATTATCAGCAACGTTCGTAGACTCATCCGCCTCAACTTCAAACCGATTTTTTTCTGGTTTATTCGCTTGGGGTTGAGAAGACACCACGGCAGCTTCTACTGCACTTTCAATGGCTGCTGTTTCTTGTGACTTAGCGTTTGTTGTCATACTTTTTCTCTCTCTTTTTTTACATCGCCTCATGGTCATGGGGCTATTGGTTTAACGCATTCAGGCTTAAAAGTCTTGCCTTAATATGCGGTTAATCTTTTATTG
>CALFWJ010000093.1 GCA_937928525.1 uncultured Alphaproteobacteria bacterium
ACTTTTTAGTTCCTGAATTAACCTTAAAAACTGTGGGCAGTAGTGCCAATAAAATAGCGCTGGTGGCTACTTCTGATGATTTAGTGAGTGCGTCTGTGAAGCCAAAATGTTGGTGGGATGTTGCGGCTGCGGCATGTTTGATGACGGAGCGGGGGTATAAACTTACAGATCTGCAAGGGCGCGATTTAATTTTTAAAGGTGAGATCTGTAATGTGAATGGAATTATTGCGGCGCCGCCTGCGGTGTATGATGCGTTATATGACTTGTTGCCGCGCGATGTGACGGCGGGATATGTTTAGATTTTATTGATATGTATGCATTGTGTGTAAAGCAAGATACATAATAAATATCTTTAATCGTTTAAGGAGAAGTCTATGTCTTTAACTTCTAAACTACACAAGCTTGATAAGAAAATTGAAGAAATGGCCGATCGTGATTTTAATTTTGAAATGAAAGATTTTTTGAAAACTCGTATTGATAGCCGTATTGCAGAACTAGAATGCCTGGCACATAAATTGTGTGGCAGAATGAATGACTTACCTAAAGATAAATTTACGGTATATCAGAACGCATTGGCTCGTCTGACTCAAATTAAGACTGAGCATCTTGAAGATGGCTATTTATTATCTTCTTTTGATAGGCGGATGGGTAATCTTGATAATGTTTATGGCAGGTTGTCTGAATTTATTTAACTAAAGAGGAGCTTTGGCTCCTCTTTTTTTATTGGCTATATTGAGTATGAAGTTTTATGGTGGTGGCATAAGTTTAATAAAGAGGTGGGTTTAAATATGCAGTATCTTCATACGATGGTGCGCGTGGCGAATTTGGATGTGGCGCTTGATTTTTATGTGGCTAAGTTTGGCATGGTGGAAACACGGCGTATTGAAAATGAGGCTGGGCGCTTTACGTTGGTGTTTTTGGCAGCGACTGGTGACGAAATGACTGCGCGCGAAACGCAGGCACCATTATTGGAGTTAACTTACAATTGGCCTGTTGAGGGTGAGGCGGATGAGGTTTATACGGGTGGGCGGAACTTTGGTCATCTTGCGTTTAGAGTGAAAGATATTTATGCGATATGCTCTGATTTAGAGGCGAAGGGCGTGGTGATTAACCGTCCGCCACGGGATGGGCGGATGGCTTTTGTTAAGTCTCCTGATGGTATTTCAATTGAGCTTCTTCAGGCAGGAGATGCCTTGCCCCCGCAGGAACCTTGGGTTAGTATGGAGAACATTGGTACGTGGTAAAAAATAATAAAGTAAATCACAGATGTCTGAAGCGATTCTAAGCGAAAATAAACCTGAAACTGAAGCAACGAATAATGCGCGTGTGGCGTGTGATGGCCCAAGTTTTAGTAAGCATCCACGTGTGTATTTGACCATGGTGGATGATGAGAATGGTAAGCCTAACCATGTTGTGTGCCCATATTGTAGTAAAACTTTTGTTTATACGGGTGTTTAGAGAGATTTAGCGCGCTCTTGTCACTCTGGCTTGCTGGGTGACAAAAAGGGTGGTAGTATGGCTTTATGTCAAATTCAAATAAACCTAACCTGACCAGTCGTGCCAAACAAGTTTTGGCCGATATTGTGAATATTCATACCAAATCTGGCGCGCCTGTGGGCAGCAAAATTTTGAGCGAAGAGAGCGCGCTTGGGCTTTCTGGTGCGTCGTTCCGGAATGTGATGCAGGACTTGGAAAAACAGGGGATGCTGATGCATCCACATACATCGGCGGGACGGGTGCCGACCGAGGCGGGGTATCGGTTTTTTGCGCAAAATATTGTAGCTACTGATGGTTTAGATAAGGCATTACGGGCAGAGCTGAAAACGCAGATTTCGGGCCAGAAAGATTTTAAGAGCGCCATGAATGCAGCAAGTGATTTATTACAGCAAATGACAGGCTGCGCAAGCATGATTACGGCACCCAAAAGCGCCAGCGATGTGATGGAAACGGTTGAGTTTGTGAGGCTATCGGGCGACCGTGTATTGGCTGTGTTGGTGACGGAGAGCGGTGAAATTCAGAACCGCGTGATTGAAGTTCCTGCGTTTATTGAAGCGGATGATTTGAATAAGGCCAGTAAAGATTTAAAACAGGCCATTGCTGGGCAAACCTTAGGTGGCGCGCGCGAGAATATGATTGCGATGCTCGCGGAGCAAAAAGGCCGTGTGAATGCAATGATTGACCAAATGATGCAAGCCGCAAATGAATGGGGTGAGCCTGTTGTGAATGACGGGGCGATGGTGGTTGCGGGGAGTACGAATTTGTTCCAGTACCCAGAATTGGTGCGGGAAAAATTACAGGGTTTGGTGAAAATGTTTGAAGAAAAACGTTTGTTGATGAATCTGATGGAAGAAGTACGTAAAGGTGAGGGTGTGCAGGTATTTATTGGCAAGGACAATGCGTTGTCGGCTGAAACAGATTGCGCCATTATTGCGAAAACTTACGGGGTAAAAGAAGGTGAGATTTTGGGAACGTTGGGTGTGATTGGCCCGCAGCGCATGGACTATGAACGCACCATTGGGCTTGTGAATTATACCGGTGAATTGTTAGAGAAAATGATGGCTAAGAGCTAGGACTAACACGTAAAAAAGCCGCCCGTTTGGGCGGCTTTTTTTAGTTATAGGCGAGTTGGCCTTGATTGTATAAAGTGCCTACTTCGTCAACTAATTGCTTTTGAAAGCGTTCAGTTCCTGTTTGTAAGGACTTAGAAAAATCATCTTCTGATAAATGCTGCGCAGCAAAAGTAAGCATTTTTACATATGCAAGGGCTGGTGTTATTGAAAATTCTTTTAGAATCTCAGCGATGTGCATAAGTAATTTTTCGCCTTGACCAAGAATTTTAATTTTATTTGCGAGTTTTACAAAATCTTTTTTTGATTTTAAAACATCACCATGCATTAGACCAAAAATCTGATGCGCTAAATTATCAACAAATGTCTCGGTAAAATTAGCATGTGAGTTAATGCTATTTGAGTTTCTACCAATAACAAGAGATAGAATATAGGCTGTGTGTATTTCTTGCTCTTTGTGCTGAAGCATGTGACGTGCTGCTGCGCGTTGTTCTTTGCGTGTCATAGTTTTTTCTCCAAAAAAGGAATAAAGGGGTGTTACCTATAGATATAGGGGTTTAAATCAGCAGTTTCAAGGTTGGGAATAAATTAACGCCAGTTGGTGGAGTTACGCACAGCGCCACGGACTTGGTTGTCGTTGAAGTTGCGGGGAATATCTAGGTTTTGGTTGGGGTAAATATTGTGGGGGTTGTTGCCAATGGCAGCTTTATTGGCTTCTTGAATAAGCGGCCAAAGTTTCCAGTTGCCGTACACTTGTGGTTGTTGTGAAATGGTGGTGAGGGTGTCGCCGCGGCGGACAGTGTAGTCGCTCACGCCGTTATCGTGGAAGTGAATGGTGTTTTTGCCGTTGGGCACGCTGCGGTGGCGGATGTTGTCGTGGCCTGTGTGGCTGTGGCCACTGTGACTGCCGTTGTGTTCAACTTGTGGATTGCCACGGTATTGGTTGGGGAAAGTTTTGTAGTTGTAGTCGCCAGCGCGGGGGTTGGCGTATTCGCTACGTTGGCCTTGGCGCCAGTCGGCTCTGGCGTCACCGATTTGGGTTTGTTTGCCCACATTAGCGTGGTTAAGGCGGATACCGGGACCTGTACCAGCGTCGCCAATGTAAATACGGCCTGATGTATTTTGGGCAGCATTTTGGCGGGCGCGATTCTCGAGCATGGCAAGGGTTCCGCCACCTGGAAGTGTATTGTTGGCGCCGTTTTTACGTGGGTCGGGGCGCATGACTTTGCTGGCAGAGCCTGCCATGTAGTCTACTGGGGCTAAATCTGGGCGGGTGTAGGTGCGTGACCACTCGGTGTTTTCGCGGGTAT
>CALFWJ010000094.1 GCA_937928525.1 uncultured Alphaproteobacteria bacterium
ATCAGGTTATTCCTGGTGGTGCGCTTCTATCTACCGTTGTAGAGCGTTGGAATGCCTGTAATAAGGAAGATGCTGAGAGGTGTGTGCCTTTGCCTTCTTTCCCGACCAAGTGGGCTGAAGCTCATGGTATGGCCTAATAAATAATAAAAGTCCCGCATTTTTTGCGGGGCTTTTTTCTGGCGTTTTTTCTTGTTTTTCTTCTAGCTACTGGGTTTTGTGCAGGCGTCGATGATTTTTTGTGCGCCTTGGTCTAGTAGTTCGTCTGCGACTGTGTAACCAAGAGTTTTGGCGTTGGTGTATTCTAGCTTATTGCGGCCGCGGACCATGGTTTGGCCGTCTTCACTAGCCACTAGGGCAATAAGGCGAAGATTATTGTTTTTGGTTACTTCGCAGTAGCCACCCACGGGAGTGTAGCAGTTGCCGCCAAGCTTGGTGAGCATGGCCCGTTCGGCTTGAAGGCACGTCATGGTATTTTCATCGCTGATTTGCGCGAGGAGGGTTTTAAGGTCTGCGTCGTCGGTGCGGCACATAACACCCACAATGCCTTGGGCGGCGCTGGGCATAATCATGTCGGGTTCGAAG
Organism: uncultured Alphaproteobacteria bacterium; assembly: GCA_937928525.1. Classification (GTDB taxonomy): domain Bacteria; phylum Pseudomonadota; class Alphaproteobacteria; order UBA2136; family UBA6156; genus CALFWJ01. The sequence continues at coordinate 583 of CALFWJ010000094.1, forward strand.
ACTTCGCTGATGCGGTGCGCGAGGTTAATACGCTCGAGGCCTGATTTGGCGAGGATGGCTGCGTCGATTTGGCGGTCATCTACTTTTTGGATGCGGGTGTCGGCGTTGCCGCGTAGAGGCACCACTTTTAGGTGCGGGAAATGGGCTTTAATTTGGGCCGCACGGCGGATAGAGCTGGTGCCGACTTTAGCGCCTTCTTTGAGGCCAACAAAGCTTTCGCCTTCGCGGCATACGGCCACGTCGCGGATATCGCCACGGGTCATGGCAGCGGCGATGGTGAGGCCTTCTGGCAGAATTTCGTCGGTGGGGACGTCTTTCATGCTGTGCATGGCCATGTCGGCATCGTTATTTAAAATGGCGGCGTCTAGCGCTTTGGTGAAGGCGCCTTTACCACCTAGCTCTTTGAGGTCACCTTTGAAGCGATCGTAGCAGCCGTCGCTGACGATTTCGATAATATCGTAGGTATGTTGGGGCGCAACTTCTTTGAGCGCATCGATGACGCGGTTGGTTTGGGCGAGCGCCATTTTGCTGCGGCGGCTGGCGATGCGGAAGGTGCGGGGATTGGTCATCTCAGGCATTTTGCTTAATTTTTTATATATCTATTGAGAAAAACTTGTACCCGAAAGCGGTTGCAGGTACAACCCTTTATAAGGAGATTTTAATTATGGATTTTTATTTACTGGCGAAAGCGCTGCACCTGATTGCCCTTGTAGCTTGGTTTGCGGGCTTATTTTATTTGCCGCGGTTGTTTGTTTATCATGTTCATGCGCCCACCGACGCCGAGCTAATGCTGCGGGTGATGGAGTTTAGACTTTACCGTTATATTATGTGGCCTGCGGGTATTGTAACAACCGCGTTGGGGCTATGGCTTATGACGTTAAACCCCGGTGCGATTGCTGGTTGGTTTGGGGTTAAAATGGTGTTAGTGGCGGTACTGTGGGGGTTCCATTTAATTTTGGGGCTTTATGTGAAAAAATTTGCGGCGGGGGTTAATACGAAGAGTGAAAAATTCTTCCGTTTGTATAATGAAGTGCCCACGTTTTTACTGCTGGGGATTGTTATTTTAGCTGTAATGAAGCCGTTTTAATGACTGAACGCAAACACACTCACCGTACTTTTGGCCGTACCACCAGCCGTTTGGATGCTGCGACGTTAGCAAAATTGGCTACGCGGCTTGAGGTTTATGCGTTTGAGGTTTCTGATTTGGCAAAATTTGATACCGTTGAACTTGAGGTAGGTATGGGCAATGGCTTGGCGTTATTTGAACGCGCAAAAGCGGCACCTGAGACTTTATTTGTGGGGAGCGAGGTGTATCAGAACGGGTTGCGGAGTTTGGTGAATGCGCTAGAGCAATATGAAGGTGCGACAGGTGAGAAGCTAAACAATGTGCGCATAACCGGCGACGACGCGCGGGAATTTATGGCTGCGCTGCCAGATAACTGCGTGGACCGCGTGTGTCTATTGTACCCCGACCCATGGCCCAAGGCACGGCATAAAGTGCGGCGCATGTTCACGCCTGAATTTGTAGCGGAGTGCGACCGTTTATTAAAAGCGCTTGATACAGCCGAGCTGTTCGTGGCGACGGATATTCCTGATTATATATTGCAGGTGTTTGGGGTAGTGCAGCAAACGGGTGTGTTTGTGCCAACGGCGATTCGTCCGACCGATTGGGCAACAGCGCCCAAGTGGTGGCAGCCTACAAAATACGAGGCGAAGGCGGCGCGGGAGAATCGATTCCCGTTTTATGTGCCGTTAAAACGGGTAGGTGATGCCGCGAAGGTGAATCATAATTTAAAAACAAAACCATAGCTTAAAAACAAAGGCTTAGCTTCGTTTTAATAGTAGCTTATTTACACCTTTATTATATTGGATGACGTATAATAAATTAGATTTAAAGAAAGAAAGTGTAACATGCGTTTTATTTTAGTAGGTTTGGGTATTTTTTTAAGTGTTTTAACAATTGGAGTTACCACTGTGGGCGCTACACCTGAACCTGAGTATAAGGTCATAAAAACGGATGATAATATTGAACTGCGTGAGTATGCGCCGGTTATGGTAGCGGAAGTGGTGACGGATTCTGGCCAGAATGGTGCGTTTAGGTTGCTGTTTAATTATATTACGGGTGCCAATATTGAGGCCCGTAAAATTGCGATGACCGCGCCTGTGCTGCAAGAAGAGGTGGGCGACAAAAATGGCCAAAAGATAAGCATGACGGCGCCTGTGTTGCAGGAGGATGTGGAAGAGGGTGCACGGATGACTTTCTTTTTGCCCGCTTCTTTTACGCTTGAAAATACGCCGCTGCCCACAAATCCACGCGTGACGGTGCGCCAAGAACCTGCGCAAAAAATTGCGGCGCTGCGGTTTTCTGGGTACATGAATGATGATAAAACCGCGCGCTACGCCGACGCGCTGAAAACCTATTTGACCGAAAACGATATTGCGTTTTCTGAGCCGTTTTTCACCGCAGGCTATAATGCGCCGTGGACGCCATGGTTTATGCGCCGGAACGAGGTGATGTATCGGTTAAAATAAGCTACTCTATGTAATTTAATTGCAGCTTTAGGGTATGTGGGGTAGGCTATTTTTATATGTCTGCCCTTTTTTCTTGGAGAAATCTTATGACGACTTCTGTATCCCCTCCCTTCTCGGCTATGGTGGCTGATATGCTTAAACTGAATGCGCTGCCTGCGACTTTAATGACAGGTCTGCGCTTTGTCGGCACGCCAATTTGGTGTGTGCTCATTTTTGCAGGTTATGTGACGAACCCTTATTGGGCTGTGGCTGTAATTGCTTTTTTGTGCCTCACGGACGGTCTTGATGGTTTAGCGGCAAGAGCCTTTAATGGTCAAACTTATGGCGGCGCGCGCTTTGATGAGCTGACGGATAAGCTTTGGTCTATTATTACGTTTGCACTGCTGATGGGTTTGTTTGCTTTTGAACAAAACCTTGTTGCTGCACTGATTTGTTTCATTGCTTTAACCGTCTTTGCTGCGCGTGATTATCATGTTACTGATATGCGGAACTTAGTGACCATTCCGAGCAGTTGGTTAGGTAAAGTAAAAACGACGCTTCAAATGCTGTCGGCTTTGTGCTTGCTGTTTGCGGTGATGTTACCTGATGCACTATCTTCTCAGGTATTCATTGGGCCTGTGGGTCTTTTGTTGCTCTTTATTGCCCTCGGGATTTGTATTGCAACTTGGATTGACTATTACCAAACCTACAAACGCCTGAAATAACCTACAAAATACTAAAAAGCCGCCTGATTTTTCGGGCGGCTTTTTGTGGGAGTGGTTAGCTTTTATTCGAAGATGCGGCTGTCTTCGTGGCCAAGCCAGCGCTCGTCTTGGTAGCCTATCTTTTTTTCTTCAAGGCTGTTGAGCCATGATTTCATCCATTTAATTTCAAGGTTTTGGTTACGGATAATATCGCGCGCCATGCGTTTAACGCGGCTGTCTTCGCCGTACTTAAGCTGGACTTGTGCCATATCCACTGCGCCTTGGTGGTGGGCAATCATGCCTTTAAGGAAGTCGATGTCGGCATCGCCTGTGAAGAGAATATCCATGTTTTGGTGCATTTTTGCGTTGGCGGCAATGGCGGCTTGGGTTTGCGGTGAGGTGTCGGTTTGGCTGCGCATACGCATGTGGGGTTGGCCGTGGTGGTTATGGCTGTGACTTGCATGCGCTGAGGCCATGTTGTGGCCAGCGTGCATATCGGCGGTGTTGGCGGCGAAAGGCAGAAGAAGAGCTAGGCTGAGAATAAGTTTGTTCATGCGTTTTTTCGTTTCATTTATGTTTGTATATTCTATATATAGGCTTTAGGAACAAGGATTACAAGAGGTGTTTTTGGGCTTTAGCCAAATTTGCGGCGGCCTTGGAAGGCGATAGAGAGGGTGCCGTCGTCCATGTAGTCTACTTCTGCGCCGATGGGCAGACCGCGGGCGGGTTGGCTGATGGTGACGCCCGTATGAGCCAAACGGGTGGAGATAAGGTGGGCGGTGGTTTGACCGTCTACGCTGGCGCCAAGGGCGAGAATAATTTCTTCGGGTTGTGTGGTTTCAACCCGGTGAATGAGCTGGCCAAGGGTGATATCGTCGGGGCCGACGCCGGCCATGGCGTTAATGACGCCGCCAAGTACGTGGTAGTGGCCTTTGAAAATACCTGAACGCTCAATCGCCCACAGGTCATCAACGCCTTCCACGACGCAAATTTGGCTGGGGCTGCGTTTAACGTCGGTGCAGATGTGGCAAATTTCGGTGAGGCCTATGTTGCCGCACTGGGTGCAGGTTTGCACGGTATTGGCGACCTCTAGTAACGTACGTTGCAGGGTGGCCATGCTCTCTCCGCTTTGAATAAGGTGCAGGGCGGCACGCTGGGCGCTACGGGGGCCAAAGCCTGGCAGTTTGCTGAGGTGTTTAATCAGGTTTTGGAGCGGTTGTGGGATCATGTCATAGAATATAACAGAGATTTTTTAAATGTGTATAGTCTATGCTTAAACTTAGCGCATTGCTAGGTGACAAGGGAGTCACATTGAGGTAGAGTTTTGACATTATTGAATAAAAGCAAAAATTGAAAAGAAAAGATTTTTCTATGAAAGAA
>CALFWJ010000095.1 GCA_937928525.1 uncultured Alphaproteobacteria bacterium
ATAAATATATGTATATAATATTAGTTAGCTGCTTGCAAGGCTTTACTGAAGTTGGCGCTGCCGCCGTTTTGCCAGCGTAGCACGGTGAACCATGGGCGGTGGGAGGTTTTCTCGAGGGTGGTGTTGCCGTTGTGGGTGATAAGGCGGGCGACAGTGACGGTGACGCCGTTGGCGACATTACCGCCGATGGCAAAAATACGGTTCTTGGCTTTATCGTGATTAATCACCACATCGCAATGGGTGGGGCGGCGTTGGCCTAAGTGTTTTTTTCTGTCTTCTAAAGTTTTGTAGGTATTTTTGCGGCTGCGGTCGGCGCAGATAAGGTCGCCCAGTTGCGGGATGCCTGCATCTTTAATTTCCAAGGCTTTATAGCTGGTGCTGGTGCCGTTAATGGCATCATCGATGTACTGGTAGTGGCTTTGATTGCGGAGGAAGCCGGCGAGGTCTTGCCCGCTTTCGCACATCATCCAACTTATAAAGGCCGCTGACCATGCGTCCGCCCAGCCTGCGTTATCGTTGACGGCCCAAATGGCATTTTGGCGCTCAAGGAAGAGTTCACCTTGGGGAATACTTGCCCAAAAGCTACCAATGGCGGCATCAAACCTGCGATTATCTTCCCATCGGCCAATACGCAGCAAACGCGGTACAATACGCGGTTCTTGCCATTTATTTTGAGCTTTAGGCGCAAGGGTAAAAGTATTTCCTCCCGGGAATTGATGAGTGAGGCGCGAAGATAAATCGTAGATTTGATAGCCAAAATCAGCCCAAATTTGTACGGCCGTGTTAATAAGTGCTTGGCGTTGCTGGTGCGGCGCTACGGGAGTGCGGCACACGCCACCATCTTTGAGTTTAGCCACAACGCGGTAACCAGCCTCATTGCTCATGTTGACACGCGGCGTAAATGAAAAAGAGTTTGCATAGGCGCTACTACTTATGGCAACGCACAATACACTCCACAATGCCCTCTTGCAAAGCGCGTTAAAACTTGGCATAACGTACAACATGACTGTAAAACCGATTCTTATTCATCCTAACCCTATTCTAACCACTCGCGCCGAGGAAGTACACCACGTTGCTGGAGAAAAGTTATCGGGTAAGCTTTTAACCTTTATTGAAGATATGAAAGACACTCTTATTGCCAGTGCTGGTGTTGGCTTAGCGGCAAACCAAGTGGGCAGCCTAGAACGGGTTATTTTACTGAATGCCAACTACTGCGCCGAAGTAGACGGCCAAAGCATTGTGCCGTTTGAAGGCATTGTTGCGCTGGTTAACCCTGTGGTGACCATTTTAGATGACACACTTATGCCTCACCGTGAAGGCTGTTTAAGTATCCCCCACGTGTTTATGGATGTAGAGCGTCCAGCCAGCGTACAAATTGACTACATTGATGTTGACGGCAAAGCTCGGCAATTTAAAACTCAAGCGGGATTATTTAACGCCGCTGTACAGCATGAAATTGACCACCTAGATGGCATTATGTTCCCCGATAATTTAAGCGCTTTTCAACGTCGCCGCGCGTGGAAAAAACTAGAGAAAGAGCGTGCGCAACTCGCCGAAACACTAAATTATCCATTTGTTTAAGCCATGAAAATTATATTTATGGGCAGCCCTGATTTTGCCTGCCCCAGCTTACAAAAACTAATCGCGAGTAAGCATGATATTGTTGCGGTTTACGCGCAGCCTCCTCGTCCCGCTGGCCGCGGTCAGAAGTTAAAGCAAACGGCTGTGCATGCGTTGGCAGCGGAACATGGTATTTCTGTTTATACACCGTTAAAACTACGTGATGACGCACTGACTGAACTATTGAATATTGAGTGTGATGCTATTGTAGTGGTGGCTTACGGGTTGCTTCTGCCGCAAGCTGTACTAGATAAAGCCCCTTGTTTGAATGTGCACCCTTCTGCCCTGCCCCGTTGGCGCGGTGCAGCACCGCTTCAACACGCACTTCTACACGGCGACGCCACTACCGATATTTGCATTATGCAGCTAGATATAGGTATGGATACCGGACCTGTTTATGCCCGTAAATCAATGAATATTCCAACCCAAATGACCCTTGGTGAGTTGCATGATATTACCGCCGAGCACGGCGCTGATATGCTGCTAGAAGTACTTTCTGATTTAGGCAAACGCACGCCAGAAGCACAAGAAGAGCGCGGCGCAACCCTCGCGCATAAAATTACGCCAGATATGCGCCCTATTGATTGGGGGCAGCCTGCGAATATTGTGCACAATCACATTCGGGCGCTTAACCCCTTCCCGACTGCAACCCTTACGTTTGGCGATGAAACGTGGAAAATCTTAGGCAGCGAATTGAACACTGAAGGGCATAATAAGCCTGTAGGCACTGTTATTACCACCTCTGTTGATGGCATTGATGTTGCGTGCGGAAAACAGACAGTTCTGCGCCTAACTAAACTACAGCGCCCCGGTAAAAAACCTTTGCTGATGCAGGAATTTTTAGCGGGGTTTAAATTTTCTGAAAATGCTTGCTTTGGGTGATTTTTTAGTATACTTATAGGTATATCTTGAGCCTACAGGCTTGCAACATCTGGAGAATTTTTATGTCAAGTTTGAAAGAATATCTTGAAAGAAAAAAACAAAAAAAACCTAACTACGCACTAACTGAAAAATTCCTTATTGATTTGGAACAAACTTCTTCAAGAGAAGTTCAAAGAAATTTTACTCAACTTACT
>CALFWJ010000096.1 GCA_937928525.1 uncultured Alphaproteobacteria bacterium
CGTAGCGACTCTTCTACCTGCGGTTAATGCTAGCGACAGTACTCACGCATATCAATACCAGCGCGCCGTGGCTTATACCGCTGTGGGGCGCTATTTTTGGCGCTGTGTTTGGCTCATTCATTAATTGCGCGCGTACGCGCATTCCCGCTGGCCAAAGCTTACGCCACCCGCCAAGTCAATGCGACAACTGCAAACGCCGCCTAACTTTTATCGATTTAATTCCTATTTTTTCGCACCTCTTTTTGAGCGGAAAATGCCGTACCTGTGGTGCTCAAATTGGCTCTATTTCTTTGATTATCGAAGTTCTGTGCGCGAGCCTTGGTGCAAGTGTGCTTTTTTGCATCACCCGCCTGCTTTAATTCTAGTAAAACTGCGCCAAACCATCCCTTTTTAGCGCCAAAAATGCCACAATACGGCTAATGCATTATATCTTTGCCCGCCCTACGCCTCGGTTTGCCCTTTGGGCTTGCTTATCGTTGGCTACATTGGCTTCTACTCACGCGGCACAAAACCCCAACTTGCCTCTTGGCTATGGCACCACCATCATTACCCCACAAACACCTAATTTGGTTGAGCGCGGCACAATCTTGATGCAAAAAGAAACCGCCTACCAAGCGCCCAAGCCCAAAGAGTCGGTAGAAGATTTAGTCGAGCGTGTTACAACCCAAGCTATTGCGGCATCAGAGGCACGCCAAAATAGTAAGCTTAGCGCTCAAATTGCAGCCACAAAATCAGCCCTAGAAAGCTTTAGTAGCCAACGTATCGCCCAAATGGGTGCCGAAATTCGTCAATTTAGCCAGCAAAACACATCTGCATCAGCCGCCGAACTTCGCGCCTTCACCGAGCAGCGCGCTAGCGCCATGGCGGCCGAACTACGTCAATACGCCAGTAACAACACCCAGCTCAGTGCTGATGAATTGCGCCAATACGCTGATGATGTTGCCAAACGTGTATCTAAGCAAACCGTTGTCGCCGCCGATCCACAAGTACAAGACGCTATTCGCAAAGTGGTTAACCTTGCCATTATCGAACAAGATGATCCGGTGCGCTACAGCGTAGAACGTCTGGTAGAAGAGCGCCTTGCCCGCGCCGCACAAGACCCTATCGAGGCATCTATCCTGCGCATCACTCAACCTGCTATCACAGAAGCCGAACAACGCTTTGATGCCCAAAATGCGCAACAAATTGCACAAATGCGGCAAAATACCGAAGATCTATTAGCACTCTATCGTACCACCACCAGCGAGCAGGTTGCCAAAGCTGAACTTAATACAGCCAATAAACTTAATGCCGAACAGGCTGCCCGCAATGCAGCACTAAGCCGCCTGCAATCTGATTTGGCACTACAAATTCAGCAGCAAAATGCTTTACTTGCTAACTATCAGGCAACGTTATCCGATAAGCTTTCTAGCCAACAATTCAACCAACTTCAGCAAATCAGCGCCTTACAAAATAATTTAACGCAAGAGCTTAACGCCACAAAACTTGCCAATGCATCACAACTCGCGAACGAGCGCCTCACCCGTACCGAGCAGTTAGCGGCCCTCCAAAATACGCAACAGCAGCAACTGAGCGCCCTAGAAAACAAAACACAGCTTGAACTCACGAACGAGCGACAATACCGTACCGAACAACTCGCTGCCGCAGAAGTAAGTCGCACCCGCGAAGCCGCAAATATTCAAGCTACACTCAATCAACGCCTCACCCAACAGCAATTGGCGCTTAAAAACGTAGAGCTGATTACCGCACAAAATACTGCAACCCAAATTGCCGCCCTAGAAAACAAAACGTTGGCGCAAATCACAGAAGAACGTGCCGCCCGCAACAACGAACTTGAAGCTCTGCGCCGCAACACCGATACCCGCCTTGCCAGCTTAGCTGAAGACACCCGCAACCACATTGCTGCCGTTACACAAACCAGCACCAACGCACTAGAAACCCGCCTCACCAATTACGCCCAAACCGAGCTTAATAGCCTTGAAAACCGCCTAAGTGATTCTATCACCAGCGCCGCCCGCAATAGCGCCCTCACAGCCGACGAAATTCGCACCCACACTGCTAATCAGTTAGATGTGCTGACGCAACTCACAGAAGAACGCATTGCCACAGTTACAACGGCAAAAACCCGCGAAATGGAAGATCGTTTGGTGGCCTACGCCTCAGAAAAAGCAGTGACCGAAGCTAATCGCGTGCAAATTAGCGAAGCTGACATTCAAAATATTGCAGGCCGTACCCTAGCTGAAGCTGGCGATGAAATTCGTGCCCTCGCCCTACAAACAATCGCAGAATCAGACGACTACATTAAAACCATTGCCCGCGAAGCTATTATTGACGACGACCCCGCCATGCAAACCGCCCTTAACAACGCCGCCCGCAAAGTGATTACTGACGGTAACGATAACGTGACCTTTGCCATCCGCGCAGCGGTAGAAGATGCCCTCAACACCTTGCCGCCCACCCAAGTTGGCGCCAATACCCCTCTTGCGCCGCCACAACTTAACAGCACCGCTCCTACTATTGTCACAGGCGAAGAAATTGCCAGCGCTAACCTTAAAATTGGCCAACTTCAACCTGTTAACGCTTATGGCGTGCCGACTATTGACACGGGTGTGAACAACGCTAGCGGCGAACTATCGCTCCAACGCCCACGCCACCGTGCCGATTGGGTAGATATCCGCGAATATAACGTTGTGGTCCACGAAGACAACAAAACCCTCGAGCAACTCTTAGCCACCACCCTTCAACGCGCCGAACCCTTCACAGGTCCATGGAGTATTAAATGGAAAATCAGCCGCAAAAACAACGATATTTTAACCGAGCGCTTCAGCCTAGACGTAGAAACAAACTTCACCGACTTCATCGCGTATCTGGCCCAATACATGGTCAACTACCGCGGCGTGCAGCTCACCTTCAGCCTGTTTGACACCGAAAGAACGATTGTAATCTCTGACTAATGCGCCACTTCACTCTCCTCCCTCTGTTACTGCTTACAACGGCTTGTACTTCGCCAGCGCTTACATCGCTACAGCCAAAAGTGAACAGCCAATTTATGCCCGAAGACGGCGGCATTGAAATTGCGCGCACCTCGCTTTCTGGCCCCTCAGGCGCCCTTACAACTTCTGGCCTCACTGAAGACTGCGCAGGCCCTGGCCTTGGCGTGCAAGTAGAAGGCACCACTAAATCACAATCGTTTTTGTTCGATAGCAACGGTAACCCCTGCGATGCCGCCAAAGAAATTTTTAACGGCCGCGACGCCGTGCACCAACGCCATACCGATGCAACCGCCATTCAAGTTAACTTCAAAGATGCCTTTGGCAGCACCGCCACCAGCGCAGCAGGTACCGAGCTTAAACCTCTTAAAATCAATAGTGAACTCACCACCACCAGCACGCTGCCAGAAGATTACGCCACCGCGCCAGAAGGCACGCTCCCTAGCCTCAACAACGTTGATTTTGCCGCCGACAAACCCAGCCCCGGCCTCGCAGGCACCATCAGTAAATGGGACTCAGAGCGCGAGCGCAACCGCATGGCCGCCGAGCGCCAACAAGTGCTGACCAAAAGTGGCCAAGTGCTCTCTGGCATGCGCGAGCTTGACCGTCTCACGAGCCGCGAACTTATTCAGGCACAACACAGCAAACTGCTCGAGTTAATGGCCCGCCTGCGCGATGCCGAGCGCCAAATCGAAACCGAACAACAGCGCCACAAACAAACCCTCGGCGCAGCCGATAAAACCCGCGACGTCGCCGAAGCTAAAATTAATACATGGCAACAGCGCGAAGACCAGCTGAACGCGGAAATGTCCAGCCTGCAAGCCCGCTTAGGCGCGTTTGAATCACTCAGCCAACGCCTCGCGCAAGAGAAAAAGAACAAAGAAAGCGCCTACACAGGCCGCATTCAGAGCCTAGAGAGCCAACTTAAGCAAGCCGAAACCGAGGCCAGCGCCGTCCGCCGTGAATTGGTGCTAGAAGCTGCGCAAAAAATCGCCGAAGCCGAGCGCATCAGCTTTGCCGCCCGTTTGGCTGAGCAACAAGCCAAAAAGCTAGAGGCCGAGCGCCTCAAAGCCGAAGGCAACACCCTTATGGCGCGCGCGAACGAGCTTAAGTCTGGCAACACCATTGTGGTACCACGTCTCGCCAATATGTTTGACCCTCTACGCGCCGAACCCGCAGCCACCAAGCCTGTTATCAGCATGGCACTAGAAGATGTGCCCATCACCATTAACGTGAAAGATAAACCGCTAAATGCCATCATGGCCGATATTTTCCAAAATATCCGCACCGTGGCAGGCCCCTGGAAAATTGACTGGCAGCTTTCTGGCAAAGCCAAATACATCCTTGAAGAAACATGGTCGCTCACAGCAGAAGTCCGCTTTAACGACCTCATGGCGCACATCCAGCAAAAAGTTGCGACCGAAAATAACATCACCCTAGGCTTTAAACGCTTCGATAATAGCCGCCTCTTTGTCATCACCGACGCGAAATAGTTTTATTACAAAAAAAACCCCAGCACACATACGAAATGCGCTGGGGGGTGCAATAAGCAGATGCAAACTATTCACTGCTGGTTTTAATATAAAAAGTGCTCTAACTTCCTGCACGCAGGCGCGGGGACACAATCTACTTAAGGATGTAAAACTACCACCCTCCATTACGCCCCGCTGTATTGGGATATTTCTTTAATTCAATTTTTTGTATGCTGTTTTGAGGCATATGTCAAGCACTGCCTCCCCGCACCCCGTCAGCAATCAGGTATCAGCCCGCGTAACCGGTTTCCTTCTGCTCTTGGCGGGTTTTTGCTTCAATTGATAGCGTGGTAATCGGGCGCGCTAATAAGCGCTTAATGCCAATCGGGTCGCCGGTTTCTTCGCAGTAACCAAAATCTCCCTCTCTTATGCGGTCAAGGGCTTCGTCAATTTTACGGACCAACTTACGGCCACGGTCGCGGGTGCGCAGCTCTAGAGTTTGTTCATACTCTAGGCTGGCCTGATCGTTAGGATCAGACTCAATGGTAGAATTTTCTTGCAAGTCAGCCATGGTGCCTTGGTTTTCCCGCTCTAGGTCTTGGCGCCACGTTAAAATAAGGTCACGGAAGTACGCTAGGTGCTGCGCGCACATGTACTCTTCTTTATCGCTAGGTATGAAATTGTCTGGGTAACCGCGCTCTTTTGCAGGCGCGTCAGTCAGTGGTTTAAAATCTGTAATGGATAAGCCGCTCATGGCATCAATCCCCTTGTTATTGCTAACATTTTTGCCCCGAAATTTCCCCAACCTCGTGCAAAAGCATGCTTGAGTGTAGCTATTTTTGCCAAAAATGCAAGTATTATAAGCTTAAGTGCCGCTCTGTGGCTTCTATCAAGGCTTCCGACATACCTGCATCGCTACTACTGTGCCCCGCCATTGGCGCAAATACCAAGCTAGAATGGGGCATAACTTTATGCACTGCCCACGCGCTGGCAGGTGGGCACACCATATCGTAACGCCCCTGCACAATACTCAAGGGAAGGTGCGCAATTTTATCCATATCGCGCAGAATTTGCCCCTCCTCCAAAAAGCATTTGTTTTTAAAATAATGTAGGTTCAGTAAAGCGTAACTGTCATCAAATCCTTCGGGCGCCAAAATTTCGGCAATTTGAGCACGATTGGGCTGAATCTCCAGCAAGTTAAGTTCCCAGCTAGAATAAGCCAACGCTGCAGCCTTACGCGCTGTACTTGGCGGCGTTAAAATCTGTTTTACGTAACTTGCCAACATATTTTTCTGCTCGGTGACAGGTAAATGTGCTTTATATCCCGCAAACACATCGGGAAAGAATCTTTCTGCCCCATTTTGCTCATAAAGCCATGCTAATTCACCCTTAGTGGCCAAAAATACCCCATGAATGATCAGACTTTTAACGCTTTTTGGCCATGTTTGTGCATAAATGAGCGCCAGTGTGCTGCCCCAACTACCACCCAATACATGCCATGCGTCTATGCTTAAATGCGCCTGCAAAGCCGCCATATCTGCCACTAAATGCGCCGTTGTGTTGGCCGCGAACTGGTCTTTAAACATGCTTTGGCCGCATCCCCGTTGGTCAAACAAAATAATACGATATTTCAAAGGGTTAAACAATCGCCGATGCTTCGGTTTGCTTGCCGCACCAGGGCCACCATGGCAGCCAACAACGGGCACGCCGTTCGGGTTACCGCTTTCTTCGTAATAGATTTTATGCCCATCGCCTACGTCTAACCAGCCCGTACGGTAAGGATCTAGGTTTGGAAATAGCGGTGACTTTGGCTTAAACAGCGTCTGTAAAAAATTCATAGGGAGAGTTTAACGTTAATTTATGCAAAAAGAAAGGTGGTCATCAAGCCACCTTTTGTTTGCAATCAATAAGTTAGACAATTAACCGATAATTTCCCAACTTCCGTCTGGCTGTTGGCAAGCCTGGCCATAAGCCTCTTCTAGCTTGCCGCCAATGGTTATGGTTTGTTGGTATTCGCGGCAATAGCGGCCACTAGCAGTCTCACCTTCACGTACAGGCGTAATGGTGCCTTGGTTACCACTTTCTGGGTTATACCATTCTACCGTTTCGCCAATGGGGGCTTTGTTGGCCTCTAGTTCAGCAACGCGGTATTTTAGTTTGTCGTGCTCAGTTAAGTGGTTCTCTACGCGGTTACCAATATAGGCGCCAAGTAGACCACCGCCAATCGATGCAATAACTTTACCGCGGCCATCACCAAATTGACCACCTGCAATAGCGCCAACCACACCACCAATAACGGTTGAAGCGTCGCTTCTGTTAAATGTGCCTGCACCTGTCGCTGGGTTTGTGCCGCAAGCCGTTATGGTAAAGGCTACAGCCACCAAAGCGCTTATACGCTTAATCGAATTTTTACGTGTCATCATATTTTCCCTAATATTTATTGGTCAACATTGCTACTTTTTGTACCGTAGCACCCCTGTAACGCTGTGTCTTGTAAAAGTCCTGCGGAAAATCTAATCCATACAAAAAAACCGCCCCTAAGGCGGCTCTTCGTTAGTGTGATTGTTCTGTTGTTTTGGGTATTATTTTTCCAAAGAAATAACCAATAACGAATGGCGCGCCCCAAAAAACTATTGTAGCAATCAATGCTGGCAGATACCTGCTTTCATGAATCCAAATAATAGCGTCAGCATTATATTGGTTCACCAAAATAGGCCACTCGATTCTTATTGCATTAATTATAGGTAAGTAAGAAATATTATAGCTACTTTTGCAACCTCTGCCTAAATTTTAAACAAATCTTGACGTCAACGCTCAACTTCCCTATATAAAAAGTATGAATTCAACTTACGACGTTATTGTTATTGGTGGCGGCCACGCAGGCAGCGAAGCGGCGGCGGCGGCAGCGCGTATGGGTGCCAATACACTTTTGTTGACAGGTAACATCGACACCATCGGCTGGATGTCGTGCAACCCCGCCATCGGCGGCCTCGCCAAAGGACATTTAGTCAAAGAAATTGACGCCCTAGACGGTATTATGGGCCGCATCACCGATGCCGCTGGTCTGCAATTTCGTACCCTTAACGCCAGTAAAGGCCCCGCCGTACGCGGTCCCCGCGCGCAAACCGACCGCGAGATTTACCGCAAAGCCATGCAGCAAGAGCTGTTCAACACGCCAAACCTCACCATTAAACAGGCCATGGTGGAAGACGTAGAGCTAGATGACGCAGGCGAAGTATCTGCCGTTACCACCGCCGCTGGCTGGCGCTTTGCCGCCAAAACCGTGGTCATGACCACCGGCACCTTCTTGCGCGGGCTTATTCACGTCGGGAACAGCACCCAAAGCGCAGGTCGCGCGGGCGAACCAGCCGCCAAAGGCCTCGCGGAAACCCTCATGCGCCTTAACTTTAAGCTGGGCCGCCTGAAAACAGGGACGCCCGCACGGCTAGACGGCCGCACGATTGATTATTCTAACCTGCTAGAGCAGCCCGGCGATGCCAACCCACAACCCTTCAGCGCCCTCACCACGCACCTACCGCAAGAGCAGCTGCCCTGCTTTGTGACCTACACCAACGCCAATACCCACGCTATTATTAACGCCAACCTAGACCGCGCGCCCATTTATAGCGGCCAAATTGACGGCACTGGCCCCCGCTATTGCCCCTCCATCGAAGACAAAGTCGTGCGCTTTGCCAGCAAAGACAGTCACCAAATCTTTCTCGAACCTGAAGGCTACAGCAGCATAGAAGTTTACCCCAACGGCATTTCCACCAGTTTACCGATCGATGTGCAAATTGCGATGGTCAACACCATCGAAGGCCTTGAAAAAGCAGAAATTCTGCGCCCCGGCTACGCGATAGAGTATGACTATATCAACCCCACCGAACTGCGCCACACACTAGAAACCAAAAAAGTGCGCGGCCTTTTTCTCGCCGGACAAATTAACGGTACAACCGGCTACGAAGAAGCAGCCGCCCAAGGCCTGATGGCGGGCATTAACGCCGCGCTGCAAGCCAAAGCCGACCACAAAAAAGACGCTAAAATCTTCACGCTCGACCGCGCCGAAGCCTACATTGGCGTATTGATTGACGACTTGGTCACCAACGGCACCAGCGAGCCTTACCGCATGTTCACATCCCGCGCTGAATATCGCTTACTGCTGCGCGCCGATAACGCCGATTTACGCTTAACAAACAAAGGGTTAGACATTGGGCTTGTTGGGCCACAAAGGCGCGACCATTTTGCCACGCGCACCGAAGAAGTCACTGCCGCCTTTACTGCTGCCCGTGCTACAAAAATTAAACCCACAGGGGCATTGGGCACACAAATTAAAGCTATATCAGGTGGCATGGCCCACAGCATTAACGTGTTTGATGCCCTCAAGCGCCCGCAAATTGAATGGGCGCTGCTGGCTGAGCATCTGCCCGAATTGGCAAATATCCCCGCCCACGCGGTAGAGCAACTAGAGGTAGAAGCCCGCTATGACGGCTACCTGCAACGTCAAACCAACGATGCCAATGCCATGCGCACCGACGAAAGCCTAGAAATCCCACTCGACTTCAACTACGCCGCACTCCCCGCTCTCAGCAACGAAGTGCGCGAAAAACTCACGGCCCATACTCCCGCCAACTTGGGCGCGGCTGGCCGTATTTCTGGCGTAACGCCCGCCGCCCTTAATGCCTTATGGATAGAACTTAAAAAGCAAGCTAAGGCTTAATTATAACCCTTTACTGAACTTCACCCGTATTCAGGTACGTGCGTAAACGGCTGGGCTCAACGTAGCCCACCACCCGCTCTAGGGCGCCGCCGCCGGGGCGTTGAATGGTCACCGATGGCGTTTTGGTAATACCTAACCGAGAAATTTCGCCAAGGCCAGGGGGGCGCCACGCGCAATTGACTTTACCATTTATGTTGCTTTGGCGGGCGCCGGTTGGGGTCATATCTACGCATGTCACGTCTACGCTACTGCCCATATCGGCAATCAGGTCATTAAAGCCGGGTTCAAACTTTTGACAAAACGGGCAATCGGCACTGAAGTAATAGGTTATCTCGGTGGGTGCGGCCCCGCCAATGCTTTCTACCTTTTTGCGCGGCGCAGGTTGGCGCGCAGCGGCAGCAAACGCGGCGGCAGGCGGCGGTAAAATATCGCCGTTAGTGCCCGCTGGTAGCGGAATATTCGGGTTTAAATCAGCCAAATTACCCAACCCCGGTGCCCGTGATGGCGGCTGTGGTACCGTAATGCCGCCAATTACGGTATTTTGCGTTGGCCCCAAAGGTTGCGGGCCTAAATTATTCTCTTCACCTGGTTGCGGCAATCCTTCTGGGCGGGTGTAACCTTCTACCGCTACGCCAAAATCTACCACCGCGCCGTCTTCTGGGTTATCTAACTGGCTGGTGTCTGCGCCCGCGGCTTTGGCGGTATCATAAATTTGTTCGGCTTGTCCCCAAGCATAAGTAATGCGCTTGTTCCGCTCTAAAATTTCGTTGTAGGTGTGCACCCACTTAATAGCATTCTCGATGGTTGGCTCTAGGTAGAAACTTACATATTCGCGCGGCGGTTTACCATGGTCGGCTAAATACTCGTCAATGCGCTCTTTTAGGGGGCGGGGGCCCGTCTCTGCGGGCTCTTCTGGTTCTGGTGCTACCGCAGTGGGTGATGGCGCAGCAGAAACAGGGGCTTCTTCTTGTTCTGGTTGGCAGCCATCGCTGTCGCCTACGGTGTAGTAACTTAAACAGGGTGCGTAGCGCTCTTGTGCTGCTGTGGCGGCGGCCAAAACGGGTATATTTCCTAAAACTGCATATGTTGCAAATAAAGCGAAAATTGTGGTTTTTATGTTCATACTAACGGCGCCCTTTTTGTGCGTCACTCGCGCGTTTCACGTGACGACGCAGGTTCTCTAACCCGTACGGAAGCTTATATACGCGGCGGCTATTGTCGGCATCGTAGTACACCACCGTTTGCCAACCGCCGGGACGGTGCTCGGCAAAGGCGGCATTATCACTATCTACACTCATATCAATATCTAGCTTTTCTATGGCTTTAATTTGCGCTTCACCAATACCGCTTAAGTGCTTGCTGGTCGCAATCTCACGTAAATATTGCTTAGGGTCTTTAGCGGGGATATAAACCTTCGTGTTTAACCCTTTAATATTTTGCACATCTTTTAGTTTTTTC
Organism: uncultured Alphaproteobacteria bacterium; assembly: GCA_937928525.1. Classification (GTDB taxonomy): domain Bacteria; phylum Pseudomonadota; class Alphaproteobacteria; order UBA2136; family UBA6156; genus CALFWJ01. The sequence goes on from CALFWJ010000096.1 coordinate 10,638, forward strand.
ATAAACGTTGGGCTATATTCACTGCTTTCTAAGAAGAAGTAAGCCGTACCCAAACGGTCATCTATATCCGCTTCAATCTCGCTCTC